>JACZWD010000044.1 GCA_022572335.1 Pseudomonadota bacterium | reverse complement strand
GGGCCGCGCGGTCAAGGTGCTCGACGGCGGCACCCGGGCCTGGCGGGCGGCGGGCCTCGAGATCGAGGACGGTCTGACCCACGCCGCGGACGCCACCGACGACGTCTGGTACCGCCCCTACGACCTGGACGGCGGCACGGAGGGGGCGATGCGGCAATACCTGGACTGGGAGGTCGACCTGGTGGGCCAGATCCGGCGCGACGGCACGGCGCGGTTTCGGGCGTTTGCCTAGGTCATCGACTGATTAACCGGTGTCGCGGGTGGCGATGTCCGCTCGCGGGTCCACACCGGTCGACCGCAACGAACCCGGCGGACAGGCGGATTTGACCCTGAGCGGACCTCGTGCGCCATGAATTTCGCTTCTGGTGGAAATTCGGAGTTGGGGCCAGGTTGACAAATGGGGTGTACGGAAACCCCAAGGTTTTGCGAATTCATCTGGTAAATTGATCTGGTAACCGACGCGCGCGCGGTGAGGACAAAGTATTTTGTAGAGTAGCTTAACGTAAATGACGTGACGGAATGTGCTCGTCGCACCCAGGGTCATTGTAGGGACAGAGCATGGTGGGAGCGCATAAAGTTGGGTTGCATCCCGATTCTCGATGCGGCTATGCTTCGTTGGGGTTCTTGCGATCTTGGGGAATTATCCAAGAAATTTCGTATGGCTGTAGCTGCGGGCATCCGTCGTACCAATCCCGTATGTCGCCACAACAGACTCAACCGTGAAACAGGGAGGACACATAAATGTTCAAACGAACTTCCGGGCACAATTCGTTCACGCTCATTGCCGCACTCATTTTCGGTCTCGCGGTCGCTTGGTCGGCAACCGCAGGGGCGGTCGAGATGACCTTCTACGGCAACCAGCATTTCCGCTTCGTGTCCAACGAGGGCAAGGTCATTTTGATAAACCCCTGGATCAAGGGCAACAAGGACGCCCCCTTCGGCATCGATTTCTACAAGAAGGGCGAGGTCGATCTCATCCTTGCCACTTCGGGCCATGGCGACGACCAGGGCAACGCCGTCGAGATCGCAGCCAAGACGGGCGCCACTATCTTCACCGTCGCCGAGCTAGGTTCGTGGATGCAGAATCAGATCGAGGGGTTCGGCGGCTCCAGGAAGCAGGTCTACAGGGGCAGCATTGGCGGCCGCTATAAGGTCGGTGGGGTCACGGTTCAGCTCATCCAATCCGCCCACGGCAGTGGCATCGCGCCCAAGGAGAAGGGCTTCCCGGCCCGCTACAGCGGGGGGCCGGCCTCAGGCGTGCTAATCACCTTCGAGGACGGGCTCAAGGTCCTGATGGCCGGGAGCACGGGGCTCAGCATGGAGCTCCAACTCTTCGGCATGCGCTACCAACCGCACGTGGCACTGATCCCCATGGCCGGCCGGTTCATGATGCACCCGGACGACGCGGCCTTCGCCGCCAAGCTGCTGATGACGGACAATCCCAACCTGAAGACCGTCGTGCCGCAACACTTCCGTGTCAAGAGCCGCCCACCCTGGATGGGCACGCCCGACCAGTTCGAAGCGGAGGTCAAGAAGCTCGGCCTCGGCCTCAATGTGCTCAAGCCCGAGGTCGGAAAGGCCTATACCCTTACCAAGTAATTTAAGAGTGGGGTCGGCTGGAGTTGGCCGCCGCGGCGGCGCGGAAATCACCAGACAGGCCGACCCGATCGCCTACATCGACGATTTCCGGCTGCCGAGCGTGATCGTCCTGGTCTGCGTGCCCCTGGCATTCCTCATGCGCAACCCCTTGCGCCGGGTGCGCGGGCAGGTTCCGGTCGACGGACAGGAGGCGACGTGAGCCGCCGCCGCCCCGGCGTTGCCTGACGCCGCCGCCGGCTGCTACTCTCGCCGGCCCGGGAGGAGTAGAGAATGGACACGCGGCAGCAGCGCGGCGAAGCCGTGGCGGACATGATCGACAAGGTCCGCGCCGTCGAGCGCGACCGGGGCGTGACGCCGGATGCCCTGGACGCGATCAAGGGCCTGTTGGTGGAACTGGCCGGGCGGCGGGAGCTGTTCCCCCTCGGCGATTTTCCGGTGAACGAGGAGGACGGCACGGGCGTCATCTACCGCCTGGCCGAGGACGCGGACCACCGTTTCGCGCTCTATGCCTCGGCCGGCGCGCCCGGCAAGTCGGTGCCGCCGCACAACCACACCACATGGGCGGTCATCGTCGGCGTCCACGGCGACGAGCACAACGTGTTCTATGAGCGCGTCGACGACGGCTCGGTCCCCGGCCGGGGCGAGGTGCGCCCGTCGGGGGAGTTCACGGTCACCCACGGCACCGGGGTGACGTTGATGCCGGACGACATCCATTCCGTCCACGTGACCGGGGACTCACCGACGGTGCACCTGCACCTGTACGGACTGGCCCTGGAACAGTTGCACCAACGCATCATGTTCGATACCGCCGAGGGAACCTGCAAGGTGTGCCCGGCGCCCCAGAACATCAGGCCGGCCTGACATGAGCCCGCGGTCGGCGCGCCCCATCGCCGCCGCCCGGTTGCGCTCGATGATCGCCGACGGCGGCGAACTGGCGCTTCTCGACGTGCGCGAGGAAGGGCGGTTCGCGCAAGGGCACCTGTTGTTCGCCGTGCCCCTGCCGCTGAGCCGCCTGGAGCTGCGCATCGACGATCTGGTGCCGCGGCGCGGCGTTCCCGTCGTGCTCACCGCCGGCGCCGCCGACGGCGGCCTGATCGCCCGCGCGGCGGAGCGTTTGGCCGCCTTCGGCTATTCCGATATCTCCTGTCTCGACGGCGGCGTCGAGGCCTGGAAGGCCGCCGGCTTCGAAGTGTTCTCCGGCGTCAACGTGCCGTCCAAGGCGTTCGGCGAGTTCATCGAGGCCGCCCGCGCGACGCCCCACATCCCGGCCGCCGAGCTGAAGGGGCTGATCGACGCGGGCACGGACATGGTGGTGCTCGACAGCCGGCCGATGGCGGAATACCAGGTCATGAACATCCCCGGCGCGGTCAACGTGCCGGGCGCCGAGCTGGTGTACCGCATCCACGACATCGCCCCGGCCGCCGACACCCTGGTCGTCGTCAACTGCGCCGGGCGGCCGCGCAGCATCATCGGCGCCCAGTCGCTGATCGACGCCGGCGTCGCCAACCGGGTGGCGGCCCTGGAGAACGGCACCATGGGCTGGCACCTGGCCGGTTTCGATCTCGAACGCGGCATGGACCGCGCCCCGCCGGCGGTCTCGGCCGACGGGCTGGAACGGGCGCGGGCGGCCGCGTCGCGCATCGCCGCCCGGTGCGGCGTGCGCACGCTTGATCACGCCACGCTCGACGCCTGGCGGCGAGACGACGGCCGCAGCCTTTTCCTGCTCGACGTGCGCACCCCCGAAGAGTACGCGGCCGGCCACCTCGCCGGCGCGCTGCCGGCGCCCGGAGGGCAGCTTGTCCAGGCCACCGACCGCACCGTCGGCGTCCTGGGCGCCCGCCTGGTGCTCATCGACGGCGACGGCGTGCGGGCGAAGATGACCGCGTCCTGGCTGGTCCAGATGGGCTGGAGCGACGTCTTCGTGCTGGAGGACGCCCTGGCGGCGGGGCCGCTGGTCGAAGGGGAACACCGGGCGCACGTTCCGGGCCTGGAGGGGCTCGAATGCGAAACGGTGACGCCCAAGGAGCTTGCCGCGCTTGTCGACGCAGACCGGGCGGCCGTCGTCGACCTCGCCGACAGCCGGAGCTACCGCCTGGGCCACATTCCCGGCGCCTGGTTCGCCGTCCGCGCGCGCCTTCCCGGCAACCTGGGGGCGCTGCCCGAAACGCCCCTGGTGGTGCTGACCTCGCCGGACGGAACGTGCGCCCGGCTGGCGGCGCCGGAGGCGGCCGCGCAGGGCCGCGCGGTCAAGGTGCTCGACGGCGGCACCCGGGCCTGGCGGGCGGCGGGCCTCGAGATCGAGGACGGCCTGACCCACGCCGCCGACGCCACCGACGACGTCTGGGTCCGCCCCTACGACCTGGACGGCGGCACGGAAGGCGCGATGCGGCAATACCTGGATTGGGAGGTCGACCTGGTGGACCAGATCCGGCGCGACGGCACGGCGCGCTTCCGGGCCTTGGCCTGACCCGCGGCCCGCACCGCCACGGGCGGGCGCCGGCGCGATCTCAGCCTTCGACGATCCGCGGCCCTTCCTGAAGGGCCGCGCGCACGCTGTCCGGCATCGGCTTGGAGTTCCCGGTCTCGGCGTCGACGAAGACGATGACGCTTTCCACCGTCGCCACCACGTTGCCGTCCTTGAACAGCCCTGCCCCGATGGTGATGGACGAGTTCCCCAGGTGCAGGACGCACGTGCCCACGTCCACGGTGCCGGGGTAATGCATCTGGGTCTTGAAATCGATCCTGACGCTGGCCAGCATGAAGACCTCGTCCGGCTGCTTCAGCGCGTCGAGGATCCCCTGGACGAATTCGACGCGCCCGGCCTCCGCGTACACCGCGTAGGCCACGTTGTTGATGTGTCCCAGGCTGTCCTGGTCGGAGAACCGCAACGTCACCGGTGTCCAGTGATGGAAGCTTGCGGGATCCGTCAGATCGACCCCCGGGGTGTCGTTCGCCGGCTCGGACATCCGTCAACCAAACTGTGTCATTCGAGGCGCGGCCAGACTAGCATCCCGGTCCTGCTCCGGCCAACCGCCGGCGTTGTTTAATTATGGTAGAGGCTGACCCATTCGAATCTTGATCCTCCCCGGAGACGGCATCGGCCCGGAGATCACGCGGGCGACGCGCACCGCCCTCGAGGCGCTGGACGCGCGCTTCGGCCTGGGCCTCGAGTTGGTGCAGCGGGACATCGGCCTGGCGGCGCTGGAGGCCGAGGGAACGACCCTGCCCGGCGACGTCGTCGAGTCGGCCCGCGCCGCCGACGGCGTCATCCTGGGCCCGGTCTCCACCTATGAGTATCCGCCGCCGGAGGAAGGAGGGCTCAACCCTTCGGCCACGATCCGCATAGGGCTGGACCTTTACGCCAACATCCGTCCCAGCCGCGGCCGGCCCGGCGTGCCCGCCCTGGCCCCGGACATGGACCTGGTGATCGTGCGCGAGAACACGGAGGGCTTCTACGCCGACCGCAACATGTTCTCGGGCCCCGGCGAGTTCCGGCCCACCGAGGACATGGCGCTGGCCATACGCAAGATCACCAGGCGCGCGTCCCGGCGCATCGCCGACGTCGCGTTCGGCCTGGCCCGGCGGCGGCGCAATTCCGTGACCGTGGTTCACAAGGCCAACGTGCTGAAGGTCAGCGACGGGCTGTTCCTGGACGAGGTGCGCAAGTCCGCCCAGCGCTACCCGGACGTGGCCCTCGACGAGGTCCTGGTGGACGCCATGGCCGCCATGCTGGTGCGCCAGCCCGGGAATTACGACGTGGTGCTGACGACGAATATGTACGGCGACATCCTGTCTGACGAGGCGTCCGAGCTTGCCGGCGGGCTCGGCCTCGCCGCGTCGGTGAACGCCGGCGACGGGCACGCCGTGGCCCAGGCCGTGCACGGCTCGGCGCCCGACATCGCGGGCAAGGGAATCGCCAACCCGGCGGCCCTGATGCTGTCGGCCGGGATGCTGCTGGAGTGGCTCGGCGCGCGCCGGGACGCGGCCGGGCTTACGGCGGCGGCGAAGCACCTGGAGGGCGCCGTCGACGCGGCGCTCAGCCGTCCCGCCAACCACACCCCGGACCTGGGCGGGAGCGCGACGACCCAACAGTTCGCCGACGCGGTGGCGCGGGCGATCGCGGAGCGGGAGCCGGGCTAGTGGCCTTACGGCCATGGGGGACGCCGCCCCCATGACCCCCGCCAGGGGATTTCAATCCCCTGGACCCCGATTATTTGGGTTCCAAGGGCCGTCGGCCCTTGGTGGGGATCAAAAGGGGCAACGCCCCTTTGACGCCGCAGGCTCGCTTTATAATGGCCCGGCGGCGGCCGCGGCGCGGGCCGGGGATCGATGGCCGTTCTCAACCAGTTATTAACCAAACCCGCCTAGATTGACCCGGACGCGGCGCCATTGGTGTCGGGTCTGTCGTTTCACCGGGGGCGAGCGATGGCCGACGACGAAGCGGACGAGGATCTGGACGCAGACGGCGACGAAGACGAGGGCGAGGGGTCACCGGGAAAACGGGGTGGCAAAAAGAAGCTTCTCCTGTTCGTCGCCCTGGCCTTGTTCCTCGTCGGCGGCGCGGCGGCGGCCTATTTCAGCGGCCTGGTGCAGCCGCTGATCGCCATGCTCGGCGGTGTGGACGAAACGGCCGCGGAGGAGACGACCGGCCCGGTGAAGGTGGTCTTCTACGACCTGCCCGAGATCCTGGTGAACCTGAATACCGGCGGGCGCAAATCGACGTTCCTCAAGATCCGCGTCAGCCTGGAACTGGAAAATGCCGAGGACGTTGCAAGGATTGAGGCGGTGATGCCCCGGATCATCGACAACTTTCAGGTTTATTTGCGCGAGCTCCGGGTGGAGGACCTCAAGGGATCGGCCGGCATGTACCGGCTGCGCGAGGAACTGCTGACGCGGGTCACCCTGGCCGCCGCCCCGTCCAAGGTCAGCGACGTCCTGTTCAAGGAAATGCTGGTCCAGTAGGCCCCGGGACCCCAATGCCATGACCGCTCCCACCGACGAACACGCCGAAGACGCCCCGACCGCCGAGCCGGAAGCCCCGGCGGAGAACGCCGAAGGGGGTCAGGCCGACGACGACCAGGACGATCTCGCCGCCGAATGGGAGGCCATGGTCGGCGGTGACGATGGCGACGACGATGGCGACGACGATGGTGGCGATGCCGCGGCCGCCGGCACCGGGCGCGAGTCCACCCGCGTCCTCAACCAGGACGAAATCGACAGCCTGCTCGGATTCGACGACGAGCACGAAGATGGCTCGGAAAAGTCGGGCATTCAGGCCATTCTCAACAGTGCGCTGGTCTCCTATGAGCGCCTGCCCATGCTGGAGGTCGTGTTCGACCGGCTGGTGCGCCTCATGTCCACGTCGCTGCGCAACTTCACCTCCGACAACGTGGAGGTGTCCCTCGACAACATCGCGTCGATTCGTTTCGGCGATTATCTGAATTCCATACCGCTGCCCGCCATGTTGAGCGTGTTCAAGGCCGAGGAATGGGACAACTACGGCCTGATCACCGTCGATTCGTCCCTGATCTATTCCATCGTCGACGTCCTTTTGGGCGGCCGGCGCGGCACCGCCGCCATGCGCATCGAGGGGCGCCCCTACACCACCATCGAGCGCAGCCTTGTGGAACGCATGATTGCCGTGATGCTGGACGACCTGAGCGCCGCCTTCGAGCCGTTGAGCCCGGTGACGTTCCGCTTCGAGCGGCTGGAGACGAATCCGCGGTTCGCCACCATCTCGCGGCCGTCCAACGCCGCCATCGTGATCAGGCTGCGCATCGATATGGATGACCGGGGCGGCCGGCTGGAGTTGCTTTTGCCCTATGCGACCCTGGAGCCCGTGCGCGAGTTGCTGCTGCAGATGTTCCTGGGCGAGAAGTTCGGCCGCGACTCCATCTGGGAAACCCACCTGGCCGAGGAATTGTGGCTCACGGATATCGAGCTCAACGCGGTGCTGGATGAACAGTTCATGCGCCTCGGCGACGTTTTCGCGCTCAAGGTCGGATCGCGGATCATGCTCAACGCGACGCCGGAGTCCTTGGTCGACCTGCGGTGCGGGGATGTCACCATGTGCACCGGCCGAATGGGCCGCAGGGGCAGCAATATCGCCGTCCGCGTCGAAGAGCGGATAATGAAACAGGGGCCTTGACCATGCCGTTTTCCCTCGCGCTTGACGTTCTCGTGGCCGTACTGCTGGTGATCACCATCGGCTACGCGATGGTGCTGAACCGGCGCCTCGGCAGGCTGCGCCGCGACAAATCCGTGCTGGAAAAGCTGGCCGCCACCTTCGGCCAGGCGACCGCGCGGGCCGAGGAAAGCATCGGCAGGTTGAAGAAAACCGCCGATTCCTTGAAGGAGCGCATCGATAATGCCCAGGCGTTGCGCGACGACCTGGCGTTCCTCATCGACCGCGGCGGCTCGGCGGCCGACCGCCTGGAGAACACCGTGCGCGCCGCCCGCAAGGAAGGCGCTCCCCGGCTCCGGCCCGGCCTCAAAAAGCCCGCCGCCGCCCACGGCAACGGGAAAATCAGCCCCAAATCGACAGCCGAACGCGACCTGCTCAAAGCCCTTCAGGCCGCCCGCTGATGGCCACCTTTGCCTCCAGGATCCGCTTTCTGCCGGCGACCATATTCGCCACCGCCCTCATGCTGACGGTGAAGGTGGGCACGATCTGGGAAGGCGTCGGCGGGCTTCTCGACGGCACCCTCTCGGTCGCCGGCGCCCGGGCCCAGCAACCGGAATCCTCCGGCCCGTCCGCCGACAAACCGGCCGCGGCGCATAGCGGGTGGGCCGGGGCGCAACAACCGGCCGCGGCGCAGCAAAAGGACGGCGGCGAGGCCGCGTCCCCGGGCGGGCCGACGGCGCCGGGGGCGGCAATGGCCGCGCGCCTGGCGAGGGACGATCCGACCCTTCTCACCCCGGCCGAGATCGATCTCCTGCAGCAGTTGGCCGAACGCCGCGAGAATTTGGATTCGCGCGAGCGGGAACTGGACATCCAGGGCGCCCTGCTGCAGGCGGCGGAGACGCGCATAGGCAAGAAGGTCAAGGAACTCAAGACCTTGCAGGCCGCCATTGCCAAGCTCATCAAAACCTATGACGACCAGCAGAACGCGAAACTGCAAAGCGTGGTCAAGATCTACGAGAACATGAAGGCCAAGGACGCCGCCCGCATTTTCGAGGAACTGGACATGGACACCCTGCTCATGGTGGCGGAACGCATGAAGGAGCGGAAACTGGCGCCGATCATGGCCAAAATGGACCCGACCAAGGCTACGGAAATAACCGTCGAACTGTCACGGCAACGGGAGATGCCCGCCGTCGGCGACGAAGCCGGAGGGTGATTTGAAAAAATGTTGCGAAGCCGAATCACCACTTCGCCGTAATACACAGCATGTCCCCTCGGAGGGGCCGTGCCAAACGCCGCGGGAAATATCGGGGATATCCTTGATTAGCGATCGGCCGGTGATGGAGTGATAGATGGCTGTCGATATGAACATGAGCATCTTGGTGGTGGACGACTACAAGACAATGCTGAGGATTCTCCGAAATCTTCTCCGCCGACTGAATTTCTCGAACATTGCTGAGGCATCCGATGGCGCCGCGGCGCTGCAAAAGCTTCGCAAATCCCCCTGCGGCCTCATCATTTCCGACTGGAACATGGAGCCGATGACGGGGATTCAGTTGCTGCGCGAGGTCCGCGGCGACGCAAAGCTGAAGTCCATTCCGTTCATCATGATCACGGCGGAAAGCAAGTCCGAAAACATCATCGCGGCCAAGGAGGCCGGGGTCTCCAACTACATCGTCAAGCCGTTCAACGCGGAGACTCTGAAATCGAAAATGGTCAGCGTGATCGGCGATTTCTAGGGGACGGAAATGCTGGCAGATAGGGTGGACGCCGCACTCCGGCAGCCCCTCGAAGAACTCGAGAGCAAGCACGGGGACACGGTCAGAACCGCGGACATCGCCGAAGTCGTCGAAAGCATGATGGCGACCCTGAAGGACGATGTGTCGGGTGCCGACGTGGCGATCTGTGCGGAGCTGGAATCCCTGGCCCGCTACATCCAGCAGGCGAAGATCGAAATCGCGTACCGGCGCCCGGACCAGGTCAAGGAACAGTACCTTCCCGCCGCCGCCGTCCAGCTGGACGCCATCGTCGAGGCCACCGCCGAGGTACCCCACACCATCATGGACGCCACCGAAACCATCGAAAGCGTTATGGAAAATTCGGACGGGGAGAACAGCCGGAAACCGATGGACGCCACAACCCGCATCTACGAGGCCCGCGGGTTCCAGGACATCACCGGACAGCGCATCACCAAGGTGGTGAAGACGCTCCAGGAGATCGAGGAAAGGATCGACGCGCTGGTGGCCGCGTTCGGGTCCGAAATCGAGAAGGTCAAGGCCGAGCGGCCCGAAACGGAAGCAAAAGAAGAAAAAAAGGACTCCGACGAGGACCTGATACATGGACCGCAATTGGCCGAAGACGCGAAATCCCAGGCGGAGGTGGACGCACTGTTGGCAGGTTTCGATTAGTCGGATGCACGACAACGAAGCCATCCCTCATGAGCCCCGCGAGGTTAGCGGCGGATCCACGATGTCCCTTTTTCTGGGCCTTTACCTCCTGATCCTGTCCTTTTTCATTCTGCTGGTGAGCATTTCCACCCGCGAGGAGCTCAAAACGCAGGCGGTCATGGACAGCCTGACCTCCACCTTCAGGACCATTCTGCCGCCCAGTACCGATCTCACCGCCTTCTCGGCCAAGGCGGGCGACCTGGTGATCGGGCAGCGGTTCCAGGAGCAGATCACCAAGATTTTCACCACGTCCATGCGGGCAATCAAGGTCGAGATCGTCCAGCCGGGGCGCTTGATGCGGCTGGTGATGCCCGCGGATGCGTTGTTTTTGACCGGCGGGACCGAAATCCGGCCGGCGCGGGTCCCCCTTTTGGACCGCCTGGTGGCGACCTTGAGCGGACGCCCGCCGGGCTTGCGCTATGACATGGAGTTCATCGTCGGCAGCGCCGACACCCCGGACAACGATCTGCCCCTCCGGCAGACCCTGGAAATGGCCCGGGCGGGCGCCTTTGCCCGCGCAATGCTGGCGCGCGGGGTTCCCCCCGACAGCATTTCCGTCGGCCTCAAGACCGGCAGCCGGGAGGACGTGGTCATCTGGTTCTACGTCCGCGACCCGGAAAAGACGCGCCTCCGCTTCGGGGCGGCGAACGCACCTCCGGTTCGGGGCGGCGAACGCGGCGAACCTCCGGTTCGGGGCGGCGCACGCACGGAACCGGCGTTAGGCGGAGGACGGCCGGATGGGTCCTGAGACCGAAGACACTCCCCGGGCGCGGCGGCCGAGCAAGGCGTGGATGATCATCTTTACGGACCTGGTGTCCTTGATGCTGACCTTTTTCGTCATGCTGTTCGCCATGTCCAACGTCAAGATCGACAAGTGGGAATCCATGATCGACGTTCTCTCGCTAAGCTTCAACGTCTCCCGCGCCAAGGCCGTGGTGACTTCGTCGACCGAATACAACGTCGCCACCTTTGTCCGCAAGCAGGCCATCAATCTGGATTACCTGGCTGCCGTGCTGGAGAAAACGGTGGCCGAGGACGCGGTGCTGGCGCACAGCCGGATCATGCGTCTGGAGGACCGGCTGGTCATCGCCCTGCCCGGGGATCTGCTCTTCGCGCCGGCACGGGCCGACCTGTCGGAGAAGGCGCGGGCGGCGGTGTTCAACCTTGGCGGCGTCCTGCGCACCATCGGCAACCAGATCGGGGTCGACGGCCATACCGACCCGGTTTTGGTGACGGGCGACGCATACGCCTCCAACTGGGAGCTGTCCCTGGCCCGCGCCGCCGCCGTGGCCAACGCGCTCCGGCGTTCCGGCTACACCGACGACATCGTCGCGTTGGGCTTTGCCGACAGCCGCTTCTCCCAGTTGCCCGATTTGCCGACGGACCAGCGGCACGCCCTGGGCCGCCGCGTGGACATCGTGGTGCTGCCCAACGCCGGGGGTGTGTGATGGCCGGTGGCGCACCCTGGCGGCCGCTCCGCATCGCCTTGGCGGTGGTGTTCCTGGCGTTTTCGGCCTCGTCGGCCGTGGCCGAGGAGGTGCCGTTGCGCGCCGCCCCGCACGGGGAGTACGGACGTATCGTTTTCGGCTGGCAGACCCCCGTCCGGTACTCCGCCGAAATCGACGGCCGGCGCCTGATTGTCCGCTTCGGCCGGCCCATGGAGGCCACCTACGGCGGCGTGCTCAGGGTCCTGCGGAAGTACTTCAGCCGCGCCACGCCGTCCGCCGACGGGCGTTCCGTGGTCTTCACCCTGACCGGAGACTACGGCCTGCGCAACTTCGACCTGGGGAGCGCCGTGGTCGTCGACGTGCTGGACCGGGCGCCCCGCGGGACCGCGGCCGCGCCGCCGGGGGACGCCCGGCAACGGAGCGCCCTCCCCGGCGCCGCCGCGCCGCAGGGACCCCGGGTGCGGGTGCGCTCCGGCGAGCACAGGGGGTTCAGCCGCATGGTCTTCGACTGGCCGCGGAAGGTCGCTTACGAGATCGAGCGGACCGGCGGCGGCGCCACCATCACCTTCGGCCGCCCCGCCCGCGTCGACATCGGGGGGCTCGGCGCCAAGCCTTCGAAATACATCCGCGACGTCGTTTCCCAGGTGAAGGACGGTCGCCTGATCGTCACCCTGGCGGTGCCGGAGACCTCGCGGCTGCGCCATTTCGTCTCCGGCTCCCGGGTCGTCGTCGACGTCCTGGCGCCAAGCGAGACGGAAAACACGGCCCAGGCGCCCGCCTCGGCGCCCGCGGGCGCGCCGCCCGGCGATCAGGGGGAGACGTCCGCGCCCTCCGGTGTTCCGTCCGCGACGGAGGAAAAGCCGGAGAATACGGCGTCCAAACCGATACCTCTCATCCCGGCCAAACCCACGGCCGTGGGTCCGCCGCCGCCCGACGGGCACCCCCGACCAGCGGCCGCCGCAACCCCCGACCCCGCCCCGGTCCGGGAACAGCCGGCCACCGACCCCGGGCCGGCCCAGGAACAGCCGGCGGCCGCGCCGGCGCCGGTGGTCGCGGAAAGGGCGCCGGACGAGCCGCCGCCGGTCCCCGGCCTGCGCTTCGAATGGAACGAGCCCGTCGCCGCCGCCGTGTTCCGCCGCGCCGGATTCCTGTGGGTCGCCTTCGACAAGGCCAGCCAGGTCGATGTGGACGGGCTCCGGGCCCAGGGCGGGAACGTCATTCGCACCATCGAGCAGATCCCGTCGGAGCGGGCCACGGTGCTCCGCCTGGCGACCGTGTCGGGCATCAATCCCGAGATCAAACGGGACGGGTTCGCGTGGATCCTCGAATTCCGCCGGCAGCGGATACAGGCGCGGACGGCCATCGAAACCAAGGCGCAGCCGAATTCGCCCGGCGGGCCGCGCCTGTTCCTGTCGGTGCCCGAGCCGGGCCGCCCGATCGTGCTCAGGGACCCCGAGGTGGGCGACACCATTGTCGTGGTGCCGGTGATCCCGCTCGGCCACGGCATTGCCCACACGTTCGAGTACCCGCAAATGCGCATCCTCGAGACCGCGCAGGGGGTGGCGATCCAGCCGCGGATCGACGATCTCCGGGTGCGCTCCCTGCGCCAGGGTATCGAAGTGACCGGCTCCGGCCGTTTGCAGATCTCGCCGGTCACGCGGGAGTTGGCGGCCAACGTCAGGCTGGGCATCATGCGCCCCTACACCCGCATCTTCAGTCCCTGGAAATGGCGCCGCCGCATGGGCGAGTCCTTCACCGCGCACAAACGGCGGCTGCAGGGCGCCGTGGCCCTGGCCGAGGACTCGGCGCGCGAGAAAGCGCGTCTCGATCTGGCCCGCTTTTACTTCGCCAACGGCCTCGGCGCCGAGGCCCTGGGCGTTCTCTCCCTGGTCGTCCAGGACCGGCCCGGCATCCTGGACGATCCCAAGGTTCGGGCCTTACGGGGGGCCAACCGTTTCCTCGCCAACCACTTTGCCGAAGCCAGGGAGGACCTGTACGACACCTCGCTCGACGACAACGACGAGGCCACGTTCTGGCGGGCCGCCGTGCACGCCGCCGAAGGACACATGGCCGAGGCGGCTGCGGACCTGGCGCGCACCGGCGGCGTCACCCGCGCCTATCCGAGGGCGCTCCGCGTGCCCATGGGCATGCTTGTCGCCGAGGCGGCGATTGCGGCCGGCGACACCGAGCAATCGGCCCGCTACGTGGAGGCGCTCAAGTTCGACGGCCCGAACCCGGCCCAGAAAAGCCGCCTGGCCCTGATCGAGGGGCGGCTGGCGGAGCTCGGAGGGGATTTCGACGGCGCCGTCGCCAAGTGGGAGGAGGCCGAAAGCGGCACCCACCGGCCGAGCCGGGCCAAGGCCGCGGTGGCGCGCACCGAACTGCTCTTGAAGTTGGGCGAGATCACCCGCGCGGAAGCCATCGAAGAACTGGAGAGACAGCGTTTTGCGTGGCGCGGAGACGAATTCGAATTCGCGCTGCTGCGCCGGCTCGGCCGGCTCTACATGGACGAAGGCGATTACCGCAGCGGCCTGAGGACGCTCAGGCAGGCGGCCACCCATTTCCGCAAGCACGAAAAGGCGCCCGAGGTGACCCAGGAAATGGCCGACGCCTTCGTCTACCTCTACCTGGAGGGAGGGGCGGACAAACTGGCGCCGGTGACGGCGATCGCCCTCTATGACGAGTTCAAGGAACTCACCCCCGCCGGCGCCAGGGGGGACGAGATGATCCGCAAGCTGGCCGACCGGCTGGTCGGGGTCGATCTGCTCGACCGTGCCGCCCGGTTGCTGGAGGCCCAGGTGCGGTTCCGCCTCAAGGGCGCCGACAAGGCGCGGGTC
>JACZWD010000043.1 GCA_022572335.1 Pseudomonadota bacterium | reverse complement strand
GGCGAGCAATGTTCGTCCAAGGTGGCGTGCAAAGCCGAAAGGCATAGCCGGGGCTATGGCTTGAGGCTGCGGGCGCCGATTTGGGCGGACAGGGCCGCCGCAAAACCGTTCAGCGGTGAACGGGACACATTGGACCTTCGTGGAAACCGGCGCCATCCGTTGAAGGGCAACCACCGGCGTTCCATGCGCCAGCGCCTTCATGAAATATCCGGGCTAAGGTTTCTTCTCGTCGCCGTTGCCGATTTGGAAGTGCTCGGCGAAGCGGAACGGAAAATTCATGTTCCCTCTGTCGGCCGACGCAGAGGGTCCCTTTGCGATCAGGGTGGCGTCGGCCACGGGGGCGCCCGCGGCTCGGGCAGTCTCACTTTTTCTGATGGGCTCGGTTATGCCCCTGACGCCGATGGTTCGGATCAGGTCCTCCATCTCGTCGAGGGAAATTTTCTGACCCGCTTTGGCGCAGTAGTAACCGAAGAGCACCTTGCCGGGACGTTGGAAAGGGTCGCCGGCGGGATCATCCCATTCGTTTGCGAAGCCGAAGCACGCCCGGCTCCCTCCCGCAAGCGTGTACGGCTTATAGAAGAACTCGCCGAGAGGCGCCCTGACCCGTTCGGCGGCGCTCCATATCTTGGCCTGCGTTCCGTTGAAGTTCCACGTCTCGACCGTGCGTTCGATCGTGTAATCGTACTGGAGCGCGACTTGGGGACCCGGCATCACGGTGGAATAGATGATTTCCGCCTGCGCGCCGCCGCCCCGGAACAGGGCGTACTCTTCCCTTTCCCAATAGTCGGCAAACTTTCCGCGCTGGGGCGTCGTTCCGGCGAACACGGGGGCCGCGAAAACGATGCGCTCGTCGCCGGGGGGAACCGTCTCGATCTTCCCTCCCGCAAATCCGGACCCCGCCGCACAACCAGCCACTACCGCCGCCGCGACAACGATACCCGCGGCCGTTGCGCGGAGCCTGACCACCGGCGCCACGGCCAATGCGGTGTCACCGAAGACTCTGAGTATGGCGGCCTTCAGGGTCTCGCGCTTATCGACACTGTACGGCATGTATCCTCACTCCCATGCGCGGTCGAAGGGATGTTTCACTCCGCAGTCTCGCTCGACAGGTTCGTGCGAGCGCGTGCCATGTCGTATGCAATGCTTCCCCTCGTAGATGTGACTGACGTCACACCTCACGATGTGTTTACAGAGCGTGATACCGAACCGACATTTTTGTGAATCCTGGGGGCGACGGGTTTTCTTATTGGTTCCTGCAGGCCCGACGGACTCTTCCACCATCACCAAGGTTAGGGCTGGGGTACGGAAACGAACCGTTTTCCGTACAGGCCAACGCTACGTCGGTGAGTCGCGGCTTGGCTAGGCCTCAAAAAGGCATTTTCAAGGGGGTTTTCCGTACAGCCGATTTTGGAAGAATTCGGACTTCTAACCCTCGTGGCTGAATGTCCGCTTATGGCTGAGGGTGTTGAAGAACTATTTTCGACGGTCCGTGACGCAACAATGATTCAAGGGCGAACCCACTTCCGCAACAAAGATTCGTATGCACGCGCTTGATGATTCATTTATTTCGCGGCCAGTGCCCTCGCGGGAGTTCTTCAACACCCTCGGCTATGTGTGGACGGCCCCGAATTGGCAAGGGGTTTCACAGCGGTGATGCAAGTTGGTCGGGTGCAGCTATGTGTCCGGCCTGTTTGTGCGATACGACGATCGCTGGCCCTAATGCGATCCGCGGATCGGGTCCCAACTATAAGCACGAGCTCAGTGGCCCTTTAGCCGAGACGGGTTTTCCCAATCCCCGGTGTTCGACCGGTCTTGCATTATCTCACGTTCACCCTGCCAAATACGTTGCCTCCTCCACGTTAAGCTTTGGCCGCCGCTGGCTGGCGATAGGTTTCGCCATTGGCCAACAGCGCCCAGGCGGTTCGCGCATTCTTGTTGGCCAGCGCCACGGCTGCGACCTTGGCTGGCTTTCGATACACGAGATCGGCCAGCCAAGGGTTGTTCTTGAAGTTTGTCTTTCGTCCGTGCCGGATCACCGACATGGCGCCGGCGACCAGCAACCATCTGAGATATTTATCTCCCTGCTTGGAGATCCTTCCCATGCGTGCCTTGCCGCCGGTCGAGTTCTGTTTGGGGACCAGACCGATCCAGGCGGCCAGCTCGCGACCGGATTTGAAAATCGAAGGGTCTGACACCGACGCAACGAGTGCAGTGGCGATAATCGGTCCGATGCCGGGAATGCTTTCCAGATGACGGCTGGCCTCGTTCGATCGGTGCCAGGCGTGGATGTGCCGTTCGACGAAGGCAATCTCGTGGTCCAGGTTCATCAGCGACGCATCCAGGCTGTCGAGACAAATGCGTCCCAGTGGCGGAAGGCGTTGGTCCTTCGCATCGGCAATGACGGCGAGCAGAGCCTTCATCCCCCGCAACCCAACCGGCGCGACGACGCCCAACTCGGCCAAATGCGCGCGTATGGCGTTGACAAGCATGGTCCGCTGACGGACCAACAGCGACCGCGTCCGGTGAAGCATCATCAGGCTCTGCTGCTCCTTCGTCTTCACCGCGACAAAGCGCATCGTCGGTCGCGTCACCGCCTCGCAGATCGCTGCTGCGTCCGCCGCGTCGTTCTTGTTCCGCTTCACGTAGGGCTTCACGTAATTGGCCGGCATGATGCGTACCTCATGGCCAAGCGCCCCAAGCTCCCGAGCCCAATGGTGCGACGTCGCGCAGGCCTCCATGCCGATCAAGCACGATGGCAGCTTCTTGAAAAAGGGAATCACCTGGCGGCGTCTCAGTCGCTTGCTGATCATGACCGCGCCGCCATCGCCAACGCCGTGGACCTGAAAAACGTTTTTCGCAAGATCAAGACCGATCGTGATAACTTCGTTCATGGACGGCTCCTAATTCCTCGTGGTTTATGATAACCACCATTTTGGCACATCGATGCCGTCGGATAGGGGCCGTCCACCTCATTATGAGCGGACATTCAGCGCGGGTCTGCTGAACGTCCGGTGTTGGCCCTAAAGCCGACATCGGCGCCCCGCCGCTGACCCAACTCTCGTTTTTGAGGGACACGACCTGACCGGGTTCCAAGGGCCGGCGGCCCTTGGTGGGGATGCAAAGGGGCAACGCCCCTTTGTCCTCGTCGGTTCGCTTAAAACGGCTCAGACGTTGAACGATTCGCCGCAGCCGCAGCGGCTTTTTTCTTTGGGGTTCTTGAACGGGAATCCCGGCGCCCCAAAGAGGGCGCCCGGAACTTCGCTGAGAAACAACGGCGCTTCCAGGTGCCGGTTTGGGTGCTCCCGGCCGGGCGCGGCGCGCCTTCAGGCGGCAAGCGGCTGGTCGGTGTCGTCCGATTGGGCGGCGGCGGATTTTCCGCCCGCCGGCAGACGGTGCACCGTGGCCCCCGCCGCCGGCGTTTCGGCCGGGGCGGTCCGCGGTGCATAGGAGTTCCTGACCACCTGCGGAATGTCGCAGCGCAGTATGCCGATGTCGGCGAGAGTCCGGTCGTCGAGCCCGATCAGTTCCTGATAGAACTTGCGGCGCCGATACCAGCGCACCACCGGCGCCAGCAGCGTGGCGCGAAAGAACCCCGCGACCGCGGCGCGCGCCAGGCGCCCGAGGCGTGCCAGCTCCTTGGCCCGCAGGTAGTGAGCCTCGGCGACCATCCGTTGCATATCAATGGTTTGATAGGCGGACGATTCGGCGAAGAACTTCTCTTGAATGTCATCGTATCCGGATTTCGTCATGGTCCCGATTCCTTTATCGAAGTAGGTCCGAAACACCACGTTGCCCCCGAAACAGGGAACGGCAGGCGATGCCTTGCGGGTCACGCAATACATAGGGCATTTTGCCCCGCCGTTTAAGTCGAGATGTTGCAGTGCAGCATTGCTCCAGGCGCATACCCCGGGCCAACGCGACCGGGGGGTCCGGCGCCGGCCATTGCCCCTTGCCTGGACCGGCGCCGGCTCTTAGCTTCTTCCCACCGTCAACCTTGTGACCGTCAATCGTGGCGTGGACTCGACGGCGGGGATCGATCGGCCTTGGACGACACCTATCGCGGTGACGGGACACTGGACCGCCTTTTGCGGCAGGCGGGCTCGCCCCTGGGCGCGGCCCGGGTGCGCCGGCTGGTGCTGGGCGTCGTCGCCGCGCCCGAGCCTTTCGAGCCCCATGCGTGGATGTCCCTGGTGGCGGCCCGGCCTGGCGCCGAGCTTGCCGGCCAGCTGGCCGCCCTCAGGGCGCGGTTGGCGGCCTCGGCCGACGACGGCCTCGACGGTTCGGGAAACGAGGCGCCGGCCCGGCTGGAGGCCCTGCGTGGCGAACTGAGGCGCCGCCGGCTGCACGGTTTCATCGTGCCCCGGGCCGACGAGCATCAGGGGGAATACGTGCCGAGGCGGGCCGAGCGCCTGGCCTGGCTGACCGGGTTCACCGGTTCGGCGGGCACGGCGGTGGTGCTCAGGGACCGGGCCGCCGTGTTCGTCGACGGACGCTACACCCTGCAGGCGCGCGCCGAAGTGGACGCCGCCCTGTACGAGTTTCCGCCGCCGGCCGACGGCCCGCCCGGCGAGTGGATCGCCGCCCACCTGCCGCCCAAGGCGCGGCTGGCCTACGATCCCTGGCTGCACACGCCGGACCAGGTGGCGCGCTTGCGCGCCGCCTGCGAAAAGGCCGGGGCCAGGCTGGTGGCCGCCGCCGACAACCCGCTGGACGCGGTGTGGCGCAACCAGCCGCCGCCGCCCATTGCGCCCGTGGTGGCGCAGAGCACCACCTTCACCGGCGTGACCTCGGACGAGAAACGCCGCCGGGTAGCCGCAACCCTGGCCGATGACAAGGTGGACGCGGCCGTGCTGACGGCCCCGGATTCCATCGCCTGGCTGCTCAACCTGCGCGGCGGCGACGTGCCCTTTACCCCCCTCGCCCTCGCCTTCGCCGTATTCAACGCCGACGGGACCGTGGACCTGTTCGTCGACCGCCGCAAGCTCACCCCGGGTGTGGAACGGCACCTGGACAAAGACGTCACGGTCCGCGGGCCCGCCGCCTTCGGCCCGGCCCTGGACCGGCTGGGCGGCGCCCGCAAGACGGTGCGCGTGGACCCGGCCGGGGCGCCGGCCTGGGTGTCCGACCGCCTGAAGAAGGCGGGCGCCAGGCTGTCGCCGGGGCCCGACCCCTGCGCCCTGCCCAAGGCGCGCAAGACCCCCGTCGAGCTGAAGGGCATACGCGCCGCCCACAGGCGCGACGGCGCGTCCCTCAGCCGTTTCCTGGCCTGGCTGGCGGCGACGGCGCCGGCCGGCGGCGTCACCGAGATGGCGGCCGCCGAGCGGCTGGAAGGCCTGCGGCGCGAAGGCAAGCACTTCCGGGGCCTCAGTTTTCCCACCATTTCCGGCGCCGGGGCCAACGGCGCCATCGTCCACTACCGGGTCACCGAAAAGACCAACCGGGAGCTGGAGCCGGGGTCGCTTTACCTGGTCGATTCGGGCGCCCAGTACCTGGACGGGACCACCGACGTCACCCGCACGGTGGCCATCGGCGAACCGACGGACGAGATGCGCGACCGCTTCACCCGCGTGCTCAAGGGCCACATCGCCATCGCCACGGCCCGCTTTCCCACGGGCACCACCGGCTCCCAGCTCGACACCCTGGCCCGGCGGGCGCTGTGGGAGGTGGGGCTGGACTACGACCACGGCACCGGCCACGGAGTCGGTGCTTACCTGTGCGTGCACGAGGGACCGCAACGGGTCTCCAAGCAGCCCAACCGGGTCGCCCTGGAGCCCGGCATGGTGGTCTCCAACGAACCGGGCTACTACAAGACCGGGGCCTATGGAATCCGCATCGAGAACCTGGTCACGGTGACCCCGGCCGAGGCGCCGGAGGGGGCGGAAAAGGACCTGCTCGGCTTCGAAACCCTGACCCTCGCCCCGATCGACGTAACCCTGGTCGAGCCCTCCCTGGTGACCGGCGCCGAAAGGGCGTGGCTGGACGCCTACCACGCCCGCGTCCGCGAGGCGCTGACCCCCCTGGTGGACGCCGACACCGCACGCTGGCTCGACACCGCGACCCGGCCCCTGGGGTAGTCCCGATATCATTGAACGTTCGTATAAGGGCGGCCAACGTCCGGGGCTCCACGTCGAACAAAGAACCGGCGGAAACGCGGAAATTAACCATTTCGCAACCACGGGGTCATACCACTGTCCCGCAAGGCGGTTTCCGCCCCTGGCCGCGGACGGAGGCCGGTGTACCCGAGGCCCGCGCCGCGAATCCGCGGGGCGGTAAGCCGCCTCACTTCCCCTCCACCCCAGGGTATCCGCGCCCATCCGGCGGCGTTGAGCGCCGGCCGTCCATGGAAATTGGCGGCGGCGGGCGATTGGCTGTATAATCGGCGCCATGGAGTTGCTTTCCGTATTGCTCAAGGTGCTGGTCGGCATCGCCCTGGTGGCCACCGTCGTGGTGCTGTTCACGGGCGTCGTCTCCATGGCCCGGGGCGGCAGCTTCAACGCCCGTTGGGGCAACAAGCTGATGCGCCTGCGTGTTATCGTCCAGGGCACGGCGGTGGCGTTGCTCGCCGTCCTCGCGGCGGTGATGTACGGCTAAGATTGACCCATGGTGCGGCTGACGCGCATTTACACGCGGGGCGGGGACAAGGGCGAGACCTCGCTCGGCGGCGGCAAGCGGGTCCCCAAGCACGCGCTCCGGGTCGCCGCCTACGGCACCGTGGACGAGGCCAACGGCGTCATCGGCATGGCGCGCCTGCACACCTCGGGCGCGGCGGACGAGATGCTGGGCCGCATCCAGAACGACCTGTTCGATCTGGGCGCCGATCTGTGCACGCCCGAAGACGGCGGCAAGACCGACGGCGCGTTGCGCATCGTCGACGCCCAGGTGGAGCGGCTGGAGCGGGAAATCGACGCCTTGAACGCGGACCTGGAGCCGCTCGCCTCTTTCGTGCTGCCCGGCGGCAGCGCGCCCGCCGCGCATCTGCACCTGGCCCGCACCGTGGTGCGCCGGGCCGAGCGCCTGATCACCGAACTGGCCGGACAGGAGCCGGTGAACCCGGTGGCCATCCGCTACGTGAACCGCCTGTCCGATCATCTGTTCGTCCTCGCCCGCCACCTGAACGGACGCGGCAAGAAGGACGTGCTGTGGATACCCGGCGCCAACCGTTAGCCGAGGGCTCCGCAGGCGCCGGTGCGCGGTGTGCCGGTCCGGCGCGACACCGTGGACGGCGTGTCGCGACAGAGGTTTCCGGACCCCGTATTTTGGCAATTTCCGCTTCTCCGTGGCCCCGTCCGGGATCGCCCCGGCGCCGCCTGGCCGCCGTTGACACGGGAGGCTTTTTGCCCTTAGTGTGCAGGTGCGAAGAGAACGCGCGGGGGTGGATTTGCCAGCAAATTCCGCCTGTTAGCGCGTTCCTGCGAGCCATTTCTCCATCCTGGAAAGACCCTTTTCCAAGTTCATCCGCGGGCGGTCCATGAAAGTCCTCGTCACCGTCAAACGGGTCATCGACTTCAACGTCAAGATCCGGGTCAAGTCGGACAACACGGGCGTCGAGACGGCCAACGTCAAGATGTCGATGAATCCCTTCGACGAGATCGCCGTCGAGGAGGGGGTGCGGCTGCGCGAAGCGGGAACCGTCACCGAACTTATCGCCGTCTCCATGGGCCCGCCGGCATGCCAGGAAACGATCCGCACGGCGCTGGCCATGGGCTGCGACCGCGGGATCCTGGTCGAGAGCGAGGTCGATCTCCAGCCCCTTGCCGTGGCCAAGCTGCTGGGTGTCCTGGTCGAGCGGGAAAGCCCGGACCTGGTCATCCTCGGCAAGCAGGCCATCGACGACGATTCCAACCAGACCGGCCAGATGCTGGCGGCGTTGCTGGGCTGGCCGCAGGGAACCTTCGCCTCCAAGCTCGTCCTCGCCGACGGCGCGGCCGTGGTGACCCGCGAGATCGACGGCGGGCTGGAAACGCTGTCCCTGAAACTGCCGGCGGTGATCACCACGGACCTCAGGCTGAACACGCCGCGCTACGCCTCCCTGCCCAACATCATGAAGGCGAAGAAAAAGGCCATCGACGTGTTGAGCCCGGACGAGCTCGGGGTCGACGTTACGCCGCGGCTGACCACCCTCAAGGTGGAGCAGCCGTCGAAACGCCAGGCCGGGGTCATGGTGGGCAGTGTCGCCGAGCTGGTGGACAAGCTGAGGAACGAGGCCAAGGTGATCTGATGGGCATCCTGGTCGTCGCCGAACACGATAACGACGCCTTGAAGCCGGCCACCCTGAACACCGTGGCGGCGGGCGGCGAACTGGGCGAGGTGAGCGTGCTGGTGGCCGGCGCCGAATGCCGCGCCGTCGCCGAGGCCGCGGCCAGGGTGGCCGGGGTCGCCAAAGTGCTGCTCGCCGACGCGGAGATCTACGCCCACCCCCTGGCCGAGAGCCTGGCGCCCCTGGTCGCCGGACTGGCGTCCGCCTACAGCCACCTGCTGGCGCCCGCCGCCACGTTCGGCAAGAACCTCATGCCGCGGGTGGCGGCGTTGCTCGACGTGGCGCAAATCTCCGACGTCATCGGCATCGAGGGGGCGGACACCTTCGTCCGCCCGATCTACGCCGGCAACGCCCTGGCCACGGTGCGAAGCGCCGACGCCATCAAGGTAATCACCGTGCGCGGGACCGCCTTCGACCCGGTCGCGCCCGACGGCGGCAACGCGGCCATCGAGGACATCCCGGCGGCCGAGGCCCCGGGACTTTCCCGCTTCGTCGGCCACGAGCTCACCAAGTCCGAGCGGCCCGAACTGACCAGCGCGCGGGTCGTCATCTCGGGCGGGCGGGGCATGCAGAGCGGCGAGAAGTTTGCCCTTCTCGAGGAAATCGCGGACAAGCTCGGGGGCGCGGTGGGCGCCTCCAGGGCGGCGGTGGACGCCGGCTTCGTCCCCAACGACTACCAGGTGGGCCAGACCGGCAAGGTGGTGGCGCCGGACCTCTATGTCGCCGTCGGCATCTCGGGCGCCATCCAGCACCTGGCCGGGATGAAGGACAGCAAGGTCATCGTCGCCATCAACAAGGACGAGGACGCGCCGATCTTTCAAATCGCCGATTACGGCCTGGTGGCGGACCTGTTCAAGGCCCTGCCGGAGCTGTCGGCGGAACTGGACAAGCAACGGTAGCCGTATCCTTCCAGACGGCAACACCAGGAGGGTTGGAATGCCTGCGGAACTGAAAAAAATCGGCATCATCGGCGCCGGACAGATGGGCAACGGCATCGCCCACGTGTGCGCGCTGGCCGGCTACGACGTGTATCTGGCGGACGTCGGCACCGAACAGCTGGACAAGGCCATGGCGGCGATCGAGAAGAACATGGCGCGCCAGGTGGGCAAGGGGTCGATCTCGGAATCGGAGAAAGACACGGCGCTGAAACGCATCGAGACCGGTATCGGGTACGACGGCTTCAAGACCTGCGACCTGGTCATCGAGGCCGCCACCGAGGACGAGCAGGTGAAGAGGGACATCCTGAAAAAGCTGTGCCCGGTGCTCGGGCCCGACACCATCATCGCGTCGAACACGTCGTCCATTTCGATCACGCGGCTCGCCGCCCGGACGGACAGGCCGGGCAAGTTCGTCGGCATGCACTTCATGAACCCGGTGCCGGTCATGGAACTGGTGGAGCTGATCCGCGGCCTCACCACCGACGCGGACACCTACGAGGTGATCCGCGACCTGGTCGAGAAGCTGGGCAAGAAGCCGGTCAACGCCGAGGACTTCCCCGCCTTCATCGTCAACCGGCTCCTGCTGCCGATGATCAACGAGGCGGTCTACACCCTCTATGAGGGCGTCGGCTCGGTGCTGGCCATCGACACCGCCATGCGGCTGGGGACCCGCCACCCCATGGGGCCGCTGGAGCTGGCCGATTTCATCGGGCTCGACACCTGCCTTGCCGTCATGAACGTGCTCCACGAGGGCCTCGCCGACACCAAGTACCGGCCGTGTCCGCTGCTGGTCAAGTACGTGGAGGCCGGCTGGCTGGGCCGCAAGACGGGCCGCGGTTTCTACGACTACACGGGCGACGAGCCGGTGCCGACGCGCTAGGGCCGGGCGCCGGGAACGCGTGCGGGGCTATTTCCAGTCCCGGCCGGTGAGCAGCTTCCACCCGGTGCGGTAGCCGATGTCGTGCTTGGCGTCGGCGGGAAGGTCGCGGATGATCAGGCGGATATTGGCGATGCGCTAATTAGAGGACTGGAACAAAAATAGAAAGGGGCCGACGAATCGGCCCCTATCTTTCATCGTAAAGACTTATTACGACTGGCGTCCATACCGATCAGGATCTGCTACGTTCCCTAGGACACGCCCATCATTAATTGACTTGCCTCGGGCTGTCAACAACCATACGTCCTTCTTCCATGGGGGATACATTGTGGATAGTCGAAACAGGCCATTTCGCTATCGTCTGGGAATCGATGTCGGCGTTGCCTCGCTGGGAATCGCTATTCTGGCGCTGAAAGACAATAACCCCGAAAATAGCGAGCCGGAATATCATATCGTCGGCGGTTCCGTGCGCACCTATCCTATTCCCGAAGGAGCAGCCGAGCGGAGGGAAAAGCGCGGTATGCGGCGCACTATCGGGCGCCGTGGAAAGCGGCTGGACAGGCTTTCTGGTTTATTGGCCGCCCACGGCATCGGCTCTCGGCGAAAAGAAGTTCCCAAGGATATTCTCGAATTGTCGCCGATCAAGCTGAGAGCCAAGGCGTCGCGTGAAAGGGTCGAACTGGCGCATCTGGCCCGAGCTTTTTTGCACATGGCGCGCCATCGCGGCAGCAGCGCCTTTCGCGAATCGGCCATCAAGGAAGACAAGGAAGCGCGCCAAACCGCCGAAGGCATCAAGACCCTACGCAAGGAGTTGAAGGCCAAGGGCTTCACCACCTATGGCCAGTATCTTCGTTGGCGGGAGAAGAAAAACCTGCCCATCCGCATCAATCCACAAAAGATGGCCGCCGGCAAGGACGGCTACGCCTATTACCCGAGCCGGGAAATGCTGTGCGAGGAATTTCAAATCATCTGGGACAAACAAACGGAATACCATCCCACCACGCTCACGCCTGAATTGAAGAAAAAAGTCGAGGATGAGGTGTTTTTCCAGCGGTCGATCACCTCGCCGCCGCCGGGCAAGTGTCCGTATTTCACGGATGAAACCCGGCTGCCAAGAACATCGCGCCTGTTTCAAATCCGGCGCATTTACGAGGATGCCAATCACCTGCGCTTTTCCGGCAAAAGCGGCGAATCCATCGCCTACGGCTTGGCCGAACGGGACAGGATAGTGGCCCGTCTGATGGCGGGCGAAGACCTGACCTTCGCCGAAATCAAGAAAACCATCGGCTTGGGGAGAACAGACAAGGTCAGCATGGAAGTCACCGAAACCCGCAAGGGGATCGAGGGATATCCATTTGACCGTGAACTGGGGGCGCCCGAGGCGCTTGGCGATACATGGCTTCAAGGCGGCGAGAACAGGCAGGACAAAATCCTTGCGGTTCTGGCGACCGTGCATGACGACAAAAAAGCCGAAGAGGCGCTGTCCGATATTCTCGGCGGCGACGGCGACGCCGCCAAGCGGGCGTTGCAAACCCCCCTGCCGACGGGTTGGGGCCGCATGGGGCCGACCGCGACGACCAAAATTCTCGAGGAATTGAAAACAGACGTTGTTCCGGCCCGTGTCGCCGAGGACCGCGCAGGGCTTTTCCACGCCATGACCGCGGATGGCGTCATATATGACCGGCTGCCGTATTACGGTGAAATCCTTGTCGGCCATACGGTCGAACCCATGTGGGTGTCCGACTACCGCCGGGACACCGACCGACCACCCACCACCGACCCGGACGAACTAAAATACGGGCGCATCCCCAACCCGGTGGTGCATCTGGCGCTGAACCAGATCAGGAAGGTGGTCAATGCGGTGATCAAACGACATGGCCCGCCGGATTCCATCCATATCGAGCTTGCCCGCGAGCTCAACAAAAGCGCCGAAGCCCGCGCCGAAATCGAAAAACAACACAGAAAGAACAAGGAAGAATCCGACGAGGCCGCCAAGGAACTGGACAAAATCAATGTCAAGGTCAACCGCCTTAACATCCAAAAATACAAACTGTGGAAGGAACAAGGCGGGGAATGCCTCTATACGGGCAAATGTTTGAAGCTAACCGCACTTTACGGCGGCGAGGTCGATGTGGATCATATTCTGCCCCGGTCCAAAACCTACTCGGACTCCATGGCCAACAAGGCGGTGTGCCTGCGCAGCGCCAATGCGGACAAAAACAACAGGCCGCCTTACGAGGCCTTTGCCGACAACAAAAAATACGACTGGGCCGCCATCATGCGGCGGGTGGAAAAGCTACCCGACAACAAGAAATGGCGCTTCGAGGCCAACGCCATGAAGCAATTCGAGGAAGACGAGGACGGCTTCCGCGCCCGCTACGGCACCGATAATTCCTATATCGCGCGGGTTGCCCGGCAGTACTTAGGCTGTCTTTACGGCGAACCGCATAACGTGGTCGCCGTCAGCAGCTATATCGTTTCCCTGCTGCGCGGCAAGTGGGGCCTGACAAAAATTCTGGGCGGCAAGGGCGGCGGCAAAAAAAGCCGCGACGATCACCGCCACCATTTCATCGACGCCCTGACCACCGCCTGCGCTACCCGTGGCATGGTGCAAAGGATACAACGGGAAGCGGCCCGTTGCGAAAAAGCGGGGCTGGATGATTTTGTCGATACCATCGCGCCACCCTTCGGCAGCCCAAAGGAATTTTTCGACGCGGCCCGAAAAGCGACCCTGGAACGAGTCGCCTTGTCGCGCAAGGCGGATCATGCCCCCGGCGGCCAGCTTCATGAAGACACCTTCATGGGGATCGTCGACGGCCCTGACGAGAGCGGCGCCTACGTCTGCCGCAAGCGCAAGAAACTCACCGACTACAACACCCTTGAAAACCTAGAGAAACCGAAGATCCAAGACACCCTGCCCGATCTCCCGGAAATCGAGCGGGCGAAAGAGGACCTGGGGTCGATCAAGAACTCGATCAGGAATTTTGTCTACCAGGCGACCCAGGACCTGGAGGAACAGCGCCAGGCCGATATTTCCTCGGGCAAGAAAAGAAAAAAAATATCGGACATGGCGATTTATTCCCGCGCAGTTCAACTCCACAAGGAGGCGGGCGGCAAGATCGGCTTCACCCTTTATGAAAAGAACAAGCTGGTGAACGTGCGCCGCGCCGGCAACGCCAACCGCCCCTATGGCGGCTATGTCAGCGGCCGCAACCACCGCAAGGACTTCTACCTGGACCCCAAGGGCAAGCTTCACTGGCAGCTTGTATCCATGATGGACACCAACGACAAAAACTTCACACCCCGGGCAAGCCTGCCCGGCAACCGGCTGCTGTGGTCTGCCCATAAGGAAGATACTTTGCTTATGGACGAACCCGGCGACGCCGGGCGGCGCATCCGGGTCGTGGTCGCCAAGTTGAGCGAAATAAAAATGGGTGTTGTCCCCGAGACCGAAGCCCGCGATTCAAAGGAAAGGCTCCTGTGGGAGTACGGACTTAAATTTTTCAAGGAACAGCGGGCACAGCGCATCGTCACCGATCCGCTGGGAACCATCACCTGGCAATTCCCTGCCCTGTCCAGTACAGGAAAGGTGGAGCCTTCTCCATGAGTTGACGGATCATCGACGTGACGCAGGATAGCCGCTACCTGCACACGGATCGAGACTGGCTGAGTGTAGCAGATGCTGATCGGTATGGCAGCCGTAACTACATGTTCCAGCGCTTCGCCGACGACTCCAGTGTAGCAGATGCTGATCGGTATGGCAGCCGTAACACCACGGCCTTCGTACGTTCGAGGGCGTCGAGTGTAGCAGATACTGATCGGTATGGCAGCCGTAACTCATCAATCGGCGATCTGACTGCGAAGGGCAGTGTAGCAGATGCTGATCGGTATGGCAGCCGTAACCCGGGGTCGGCCGGATCGTCGGTGTATCTAAGTTTAGCAGATGCTGATCGGTATGGCAGCCGTAACGGAAGCCGAGGGGAGAGCGGCGTGAGCGCGAGTGTAGCAAATGCTGATCGGCATGGCAGCCGTAACTAGTTCGTTCCATCTAGAGGCATGTGATTAAGTGTAGCAGATGCTGATCGGTATGGCAGCCGTAACTGTCAGCCGCTTTCGAGCGCGGGACAACGGAGTGTAGCAGATGCTGATCGGTATGGCAGCCGTAACTGGCGCGCCAGGCGAAGGAGATTTCGTGCGAGTATAGCAGATGCTGATCGGTATGGCAGCCGTAACTTCTCGCCAAGGTGGAGGCCAGCCATGCCTAGTGTAGCAGATGCTGATCGGTATGGCAGCCGTAACTCCTTCGGCGCCGTCTCAATCGGTTGCCAAGTGTAGCAGATGCTGATCGGTATGGCAGCCGTAACTTGGTCGTCTAGTTGCGGCTGCG
>JACZWD010000221.1 GCA_022572335.1 Pseudomonadota bacterium | reverse complement strand
ACCGCCGCCAGGCCGGCCACGAAGCCGCCGATGTGGGCCCACCAGGCGATGCCGCCCATGGCGCCGCCCTGGGACGCGGCAAGCTCGGCCGTGCCCTGGAACACCTGAACGGCGAACCACAGGCCGGTAAACAGCACCGCCGGCAGGTGCAGGACCAGCGGGAATAGGAAAATGGGCTGGACCACCGCCACCCGGGCGCGGGGGAACAGCCGCGTATAGCCCCCCAGCACCCCGGCGATGGCCCCCGACGCCCCCAGCGCCGGGATGCGGGAGTCCAGGTTGAAGGCCAGGTGGCCGAGGCTGCCGGCGGCGCCGCACACCAGATAGAAACCGAGGAAACGCCAGCGGCCGAGGCGGCCTTCCAGGGGCGCGCCGAACAGCCAAAGGGTCCACATGTTGACGATCAGGTGCAGGTAACCGGCATGCATGAAGGTGTTGCTCAGCAGCGGCCAGTAATTGTCCGGGTCCAGTCCCGCCTGGCGCGCCAGGTCCGGGTGGCCGTAGACGGCGGGCACCAGGGCATAGGTGTAGAGAAACCGGGCGGCCTCGTCCCCGGGCAGGCCCAGCTGAACGAAAAACACCGCGACGTTGGCGACGATCA
Organism: Pseudomonadota bacterium; assembly: GCA_022572335.1. Taxonomy (GTDB): domain Bacteria; phylum Pseudomonadota; class Alphaproteobacteria; order Rhodospirillales; family 2-02-FULL-58-16; genus JACZQZ01. The sequence continues at coordinate 3,119 of JACZWD010000221.1, read as the reverse complement.
GGATCATCGTCGCCGCCGGCATCGCGGCGGCGGGAGCGGTGGTTCGGAACGGGATCATTGCGGGTCGGTTCGCCTTGACCGCGGCCGCCCACGGGGCCTTCGCGAAAGAAGAAAAACCACAGAGCGCATAGAGCACGCAGAGGGTATCACAGAGACGGCCGGTTGCGGCGCGGCGCGGCGCTTTTAATACCCTCCCGGTTTCTTCCTTTGTGTTCCCTGTGTTCTCAGCGGTCCACTCCAATAGGGGCTCGGAACGCCGCCCTTGGTATTACTCGTTGCCGCGGCCGGCGAGGGCCGGGTCGATGGCCAGGTCGGCGAACTGGCGCTTGGTCTTGGACATGGCGTAGCGGAAGCGCGACATCTCCTCTCCCTCGAGGCGGGGCTCCGCCGGCATGGCAACGGTCAGGGGATTGACCTGGCGCCCGCCGCGCAGGATCTCGTAATGCAGGTGGGGCCCGGTGGAGCGGCCGCTGCTGCCGACGTAGCCGATGATCTGCCCCTGCTCCACCCGTTTGCCCTTGCCGAGGCCCGTGGCGAACCGGCGCATGTGGGCGTAGGCCGTGGAGGTGGAGGAGTTGTGCCGGATGCGGACGTACCTGCCGTAGGCGCCGTTGCGTCCCACGTACTCCACGATCCCCTTGCCGGCGGCGTATATGGGCGTCCCCGGAGGGGCCCTGAAATCGATACCGCGGTGCATCCGCGTGTAGCCGAGAACGGGGTGCCTGCGCCGGCCATAGGACGACGACAGCCGGGCGCCGTCGATGGGCGTGCGCAACAGGGCCTTGCGCGCGCTCTGGCCGCTTTCGTCGAAGTAATCGGTCTGCCCGTCGCCGGTGGTGTGTCGATAGAGGGCGCGGCGGGTGCCGCTCAGGGTCAGCGCCATGAAGACGATCCGGCCGCTATGGACCACCGATCCGCGTTCGTCGTGGAAGCGTTCGAACATGATCTCGAAACTGTCGCCGGGGTAGATGTCGCGCTGGAAGTCCACGTCCCAGGAATAGGCCCGGACCATCTCGAACAGCACCGAAACGGGAAGGCCGGCCCGGGTACCGGCGTCGAACAGGCTTTGCTCGATCGTGCCCGAGGCCCGCGCCGGCCTGCGGGTCAGGGATCTGTTCACGGTCGAGGCCCGGAAACGGCCGTCCTCGGTCCGCGTGACCGTGATCAGGCGTTTGAAATCGGGGGTCAGGGCAAGCCCCAGGAACCGGCCCGGCGCCACCCCGCCGGGACCGGGCTGGAAGGTGACGGTGATTACCTGGCCGGTCTTGATGCGGTGCGGATCGTATTGCGTGCCCAGCGCGGCGATGGCGCCGAGGGCCTCGATGCGCGGAATCCCGGCGCCGGTCAGCATGCCCGACAGGGTATCGCCCGGACTGGCGCGCAAGGTCTGCGTGAAAGGGGGATGGTTGACCGGCGTATCCTGGGGCGGGCGCGGACCCTGGGTCCGCAGCGGGACGGCCGCCGCCGGGTTGCCAAGGGAAAGGGAAACCATGATACCCGTGGAAGCGGGGGGAGCGGCCGGGCCGCCGGCCGGACCGTCCACGGCAAACCGCGTGAACAGGAGCGCCGCGGACAGGACCGCGACGGCCAGTATTCTGGTCACCCGCATCGAACGTGTCCCCCCCCACCGGCGCGGCATTTTTCCATGCCGCGCTTTGATCGCCGGCACCGACGAACGGTGAATTCCCGCCCCCAGAATGTCGGCGCCGATGCACCGTGTCAAGGGGATTTCTGGAGATTTCTCCATAGAAATCAACAATATCCGACAAATTTCCACGATCGGTTCGTGCCCCGGCGGGGGGGGCGGAAAGGGGTGCGGCAATGGCCGCCGCCCCTTGCCGCACGGAGCCGGAGGCGATACGTTGCCACGTCTGCGCCGTCGCGGCCCCGTCGGGCGCCGGCGGCGAGCACCACCTGCCCGGATACCATTAGCGGGAGAGAGCCGGCCCTGAGACCCGGACGGCGGCCTCGGTCCGTGCGTCTAGACACGGCACGGCCCACCGCACATCCGATCGCCGGCCCGGCCGGTGAGGTAGAACGCTGAGTGGATTTGAACGGCGTGGGGTTAGGTCACATGAAGCAGGTGAAACTGACACTCAAGTGGAACGGACCTATTTTCATAGGCAGCCTTCCTGAGGATAAAAAAACCTTGGGCGGAATGGAAAAACCGGGAGTCTATGTTTACACGCAGGAATATCCCAAGAAACTTGTCGCGTACGTTGGTAACTCCAAGAACGTCCTTTCGAGGATCCAGCAGCACTACGGTGGCTTCCTCGGCTACACCTATTCGCGCCGAAATCAAATGGGTGATCAGGAATTTGAGCCAGACAGGGGATTTGAAAGCTTGAACCGGATAGATAAAACGTATCGCGTAGCCAGGGAAGAAGCCAAACGCCTGAGGTTCTATTACTCGATTTTGGAGGACCAGGGAGGCTCCTTGATCAAGCCCGTTGAAAGCCTGCTACTCGGTGTTTTGAAGGACAAAGACAAGACAAACATTGGGAAGAAGATGTTTGTATGTGACAACGAACGGCGTGAAGGCTACCACAAAGACTATCCGAAGGTGACTTTTGAGAACGTCTTTTCCAAGGACCAGAGCATTCTTAGCTCTTTGTTTGGCAGAGACTCCCTTAGTTGGCGGTCTGCCTTTTGAGTATAGCAGGCGTTTTGGAAAGAAAGAATTAGCGCTTCCCGATGGGCACGTACGGGCGCGGGCCCGGCCCGGTGTATTCGAGCAGCGGGCGGATCAGGATGTTGTTCTCCTGCTGCTCGAGCACCTGGAGCGTCCATCCCGGCACCCGCCCGACGGCGAAGATGGAGACGAACAGGTCCTTCGGGATGCCGTGCAGGTAATAGACGACGCCCGAGTAGAAATCGACGTTGACGTTGATGCCGTGCCGCGCGTAGGGCTTCATCGCCTCGACCAGGGCCGCGAGGATCTCGAACCACTGGGGCTGGCCCATCTCGCGGCCCAGCTTCTCGACCCCGTCGCGCATGTGCCGCGCCCGGGGGTCCTCGGTGCGGTAGACCCGATGGCCGAATCCGGTCACCGGCTGGCGGTTCTTGCGCCTGGCCTTGACGTACTCGGCGGCCTTCGCCGCATCGCCGATCTCCTCGGC
>JACZWD010000220.1 GCA_022572335.1 Pseudomonadota bacterium | reverse complement strand
CGCGGCCCCCGGCGTCGTCGCGCGCCGCTTGTGATGCTCCAGCATCACGGCGCGCCGCGCTCCTAGCCGGAAACCTCGCAAGACCGTCGTATGGTGCGCCAAATCGTGAAAGTAAGTACTAGGCGCGGGTTTGCGTTTCGCCCGGCCCTCGTGCAAGGTGTCGAGGGGGAAGGAAACCGGCACCATGGACGCGAATTTGGTTCTCATCGCCGTCGCCGTGTTGCTTCTGGTCGTCGTCGCCGGGCTGGCGTGGCTGGGCGGACGATTGCACCAGTTGAGTACGGGTCAGGCGGTGGGCCAGGCCCAGTTGACGAGGACCCTGGAAGAGCGCCTGGACGCCGTCACCAAGCGTCTCGGCGACAGCCTCAGCGAGCAGACGGAGAAAACGGGCAGGAACCTGACCGATCTGCAAAAACGCCTGGCCGTCATCGACAGCGCCCAGAAGAACATCACCGAACTGTCGAGCCAGGTCGTCGGGCTGCAGGATATTTTGTCCAACAAGCAGGCCCGCGGCGCCTTCGGCGAGATCCAGCTCCGCGACCTGGTGGCGGATGCCCTGCCGCCCAGGGCCTACGAATGGCAGGCCACGCTCGGCAACCGCAAGCGCGTCGACTGCCTGGTCAAGCTGCCCACCCCGCCCGGACCCATCGCCATCGATTCCAAGTTTCCCCTGGAGGGCTACCGTGCCCTGCGCGAGGCCCCGGACGAAGCCGCCGCCCTCCTCGCCGGCAGGAAATTCAGCGACGACGTGCGCAAGCACGTGAGGGATATCCAGGAGCGCTACATCATCCCCGGCGAGACCGCCGACTGGGCGATCCTGTTCCTGCCCTCGGAGGCCGTCTACGCCGAGATCCACGCCAACTTTCCCAACGTTGTCGAGGACGCGCACCGCCGGCACGTCGCCATCGTCTCGCCGACCACCCTGATGGCGACCCTGAACACGGTGCGCGCCATCCTCAAGGACACCCAGATGCGCGAGCAGGCCGGCTTCATCCAGACCGAGGTGGAGAAGATGCTGGACGATGTGGGGCGCCTCGACAAGCGCGTCGGAGAGCTCCAGCAACGCTTCCACAAGGCCGAGGAATCGATAAGGGAAATCCGTATCTCGACGGACAAGATCACCGGCAGGGGCGGCAAAATCGTGGACGCGGAACTCGGCGATGAAACGCCGGCGGAAGACCTGCCCCCGCCGCAGGAGAAGATCGAACGGCCGGGGTAACCGGCCGCGCGGCGCCGCGCCCGCCGCCACGCGTAGAAGGGGGCACGGGGCGGCGGGTCGGCCGTACGGTCACGGCTAGAGGGGTTTCAGCAGTCCAAGGGAAGTGCGAGGTGAGCCACGAATGTGGAGGGGGGAATACACCTCGTCACGGGACCCCTCTTGCGTCGGCGCAGATCCTTCCGCGAAAGCACCGTCCACGACCCGTCCGGAGGCGCCGCAAGCGCGGAAGTCTGGGCATCAACCGCCTGTTCCCCGATTAGGGGAAGAACGGCGGTTGCCTGCCCGGCAACCCTGTCACAGCGAAATCGCGGCGTCTATTATGCGAACGCATAGGTCGGCCGCCCCGTCCTATACGAAGGAATCGGGTTTCCGCCGCCGGGGAGGGGAAATGCCTCCGCGCCGCCCATCGCATACGTTTTGCCGGGGGGACACCCCCCGGTGGCCCCCCGGGGGTCGCGGGGGCGTCCCCCGCATACGGTGTCGGGGGACACCCCCCGGTGGCCCCCCGGGGCGCGGCGACGCTACACCGGCCGCCGCGCCTTCAGCGCCGCGCTCAGGGTTCCCTCGTCCAGGTAGTCCAGCTCGCCGCCCATGGGCACGCCGTGGGCGAGGCCCGACACCTGGACGCCGCAATCGGCCAGGAGGTCGGCGATGTAATGGGCCGTGGTCTGGCCGTCGACGGTGGCGTTGGTGGCCAGGATCACCTCCTTCACCGGGCCGCCGCGGACGCGGGCGAGGAGGCCCGGGATGGCGAGGTCCTCGGGTCCGACACCGTCAAGGGCGGAAAGCGTCCCCCCCAGCACGTGGTAGCGGCCCGTGAACGCGGCCGTGCGCTCCAGCGCCCACATGTCCGCCACCTCCTCGACGACGCAGATCACGGAGTCGTCCCGTTTGGGGTCGGTGCAGACGCCGCAAGGGTCCCGGGTGTCCAGGTTGCCGCACACCGAACAGGGGCGGATGCTGTCGGCGGCGTCGGTCAGGACCTTGGCCAGGGGCGCCAGCAGGGAGTCGCGGCGCTTGACCAGATACAACGCCGCCCGCCGCGCCGAGCGCGGCCCCAGCCCCGGCAGCTTGGCGAGAAGCTGGATCAGCCGTTCCAGGTCGGACATGTTAGATGTCGGCTGTCGGAACGGAATACACCGCAACCCGGCGCGGCCCAATCCTCGACATCCGCCTTTTGTCTAAAACGGCAGCTTCAGCCCCGGCGGCAGGGGCAGGCCGCCGGTGAGTTCGGACATCTTTTCCGCCACCTGGGCCTCGACCTTGGCCTTGGCGTCGTTGAAGGCGGCGACGATCAAATCCTCCAGCACCCCCACGTCCTCGGGCGCCGCCAGGGAGGGATCGATCTTCACCTTGCGCGCCTCGGCCTTGCCCGAAAGGGTCACCTGCACCATGCCGCCGCCGGCGGCGCCGGTGACCTCCACCTCGGCCAGGCGCTCCTGCATCTCGCTCATCCTGGCCTGGAGCATTTGCGCCTGCTTCATCATGTCTGCGAGGTTTGTCATCGTGGGTTGGACTCCGGCCGTGGGTGTGGGAGGTTGCCGCCGGCCAGTGTATAACAGGGCCGGGTGGGAGTCATGCAGCACCGGACCCTTTTCGTCTTCGACATCGAGACCGTGCCCGACACCGACGTCGTGCCCAGACTGACCGGGTTCGAGGGCGCCGACGTGGCCGAGCGGCGCCGGGAACTCGAACGCTATCACCTGGACATCACCGATGGGCGCAACGCGTTCGCGCGCCAGCCCTTCCACAAGGTGGTGGCGATCAGCTTCCTGGAGGCGGAGATCGAGCGCGACGGCCAGAACGAGACCTATCTGCTGCGCGACGTGCGCTCCGGCGGCCGGGCGGACTTCGACGAGAAGCAGCTCCTGCAGGGCTTTTTCACCTACTTCGAAAAGCTGAAACCGCGTCTGGTCAGCTTCAACGGGCGCACCTTCGACCTGCCGGTGCTCAAGTACCGGGCCATGGTGCACGGCGTCCCGGCGGCCTACCTGCACACCGCCGGCGACAAGTGGAACAGCTACACCAGCCGCTACAGCGCCGACTGGCACTGCGACCTATTGGAGGTCCTGTCCGATTACGGGGCCTCGGCCAGGGTCCGGCTGAACGAGGTGTGCGCGGTGCTGGGCTTTCCCGGCAAGTTCGGCGTCGACGGGGCAGAGGTGGCGGGCCTGTACGACGAGGGCCGCATCGAGGACATCCGCAACTACTGCGAAACCGACGTCCTGAACACCTACCTGGTGTACCTCCGCTTGAGGGTGCACACCGGCGCCCTGACCATCGAGGGGTACAACCGCGCCGTCGCCGACGTCATCGCCTTCATCGAATCCAACCGCGGCGAACGCCCCCACCTGGGCGAATTCCTCGCCGCCTGGGGCGAGGCGTCGGGCAACCGGTTCACCCTGTAGGGCTTGGCGGCGATTACCGCCGCCGGGGCGGGGATTTCTTC
>JACZWD010000219.1 GCA_022572335.1 Pseudomonadota bacterium | reverse complement strand
CCTCTATCACAATAGGATGGTACTAGGCGGATGGTTACAAGAGCCCTTCCGGGCAACCGTGGTGCAGACCTTGCCACAAGGCGGGAATCCCGCCAAGTCAAAGATTGTTTCGGACCATTGCAATGGGCGGAAATTCCATCGAGGCGGTCGTTTTCGACCTGGACGGCACGCTCATCGACAGCGCGCCCGACCTGCGCACCGCGGTCAACCGCATGCTCGCCGACAGGGGCCGCCGGGGGCTCGGCCTGGGCGCGGTCACGGCGATGGTCGGCGACGGGGTGCACAAGCTGGTGGAGCGCGCGCTTGCCGCCACCGGGAAAGAGACACCGACGGACGGCGAGATCGCCCGTGCGACCCGCCGGTTTATCGATTTCTATGAAGGCCACGGCGCCGACCTCACCCGCCCCTACGCCGGCGTGGTGGAGGCGCTGGAATGCCTGCGCGGCGAGGGCTACGCGCTCGGCATCTGCACCAACAAGCCGCACCGCGCCACGTGCGAGATCCTGGGGGCGCTGGACCTGGAGGGCTATTTCTCCGCCGTGCTCGGCGGCGATTCCCTGGACGGCGTGCGCAAGCCCGATCCCCGGCACCTGCTCGCCGTTCTCGAGCGCCTGGGCGCCACCCGCGGAAACGCGGTGATGGTGGGCGACACCGAAAACGACGTTCAGGCGGCGCGCGGCGCCGGCGTCCCGGTGATCGCGGTCGCCTTCGGCTACGCCAAGGTGCCGGCCGAAGACCTCGGCGCCGACGCCGTCATCGGCCATTTCGACGAACTGCCCGACGCCATCCGCCGGCTCGACTGAGCGTTCTTGACAGGCCCGGCGGCGCCACCTTATATGGGCGGCTCCCTGCCAAGCGGACAGGGCGCGTAGCTCAGCGGTAGAGCGCTCGTTTCACATGCGAGAAGTCGCTGGTTCAAACCCAGCCGCGCCCACCACCCTACGCCTACGGCTTCGGGTGGCAAGCCACGCGAAGGCGTTTAGGCATAGGAGTGTCCGCCGAAGCCTTGGCGAAGGCGGACGGGGTTCCGTTAACCCCAAATGAATGACGGCAGGAGAGTTACGATGAAGAAACTACTCATTACATTTCTCACAGCGTGCCTATTTTTGTTCAGCGGTTCTTTGATGGCTGGTTCGGGTGTGCTGAAAGAAGCACTGGTTAGAGGGTCTCCTTGGACTGGTACCTGGGAAAGCAATCGTCGCGATGGTGGAACCACCATCGAGTTTTCGATGGACAGCAAAGGTCACCTCAGTGGAAACATCACAAAGGATACAGGAGGACACTCATTTAGTCCTGTGGGGCCATTGAGGGACATTGCCCTTGAAGGTGAAAATCGTATAACCTTCCTGAGTAACGCTGGCTCCCAATATCAACTCACGTTGAAGGGAGGCTCGTTGAGTGGTGAAATCGACGGCGGAAATTGGACCGCGTCAATAGTTCTGAAACCTGGGTCCGGTCGTATCCGATAGTTGGTGGAAATTCGTTTTTGGCGTAGCTCCCAGTCTTGATCGTCATACAATCATGCGGCGCAGTCAAGCGGCGGCTGGTTGGGTGCCTAACGGAATTACGGGGACGAATTACGGGGGACAGAATTACGGGAAACCTTACTTAATTGACCCAATTAGAGATGATGATTTTTCGGAACAATTAAGTAAGGTGTCCCCGTAATAAGTCCCCGTAATAAAGGTGTCTCCGTAATATTAAAGTACCCCCCCCTCACACCACCTCCACGAAGCTGCCCATGACCATCTTGGTGCCGGCCTTTTCGAAGGCGATCTCCAGCTTGTTCCCGTCCGCCACCAGCACCTTGCCGTAGCCGAACTTCTGGTGGAAGACGCGCTGGCCGGGTTGGAAGGCGGGCCCGTCGCCGGGCCCGGTTTGCCGGGAGACGTCCTCGACCAGGCGGGCGCGCCGGTGCCGGCGGCGGCGGTGGGAGGCCGTGAAAAACGCCGGGTCCTCGTCGAAGCCGCCGGCGCGGGGGGCGGCGCCGCCGTAGAGCCCGGGCGGGGCGGCCTTGTCGACGTGATCGGCGGGCAGTTCGTCGATGAAGCGCGACGGGATGGCGCTCTGCCAGCGGCCGTAGACGCGCCGGTTGGCGGCGAACGAGACGATGGCGCGCTTGCGCGCCCGGGTCAGGCCGACGTGGGCGAGGCGGCGCTCTTCTTCCAGGCCGCCCACGCCCTGGTCGTCCAGGGCCCGCTGGTGGGGGAACAGGCCCTCCTCCCAGCCGGGCAGGAAGATGGTGTCGAACTCCAGGCCCTTGGCGCCGTGCAGGGTCATCAGGGTCACCTTGTCGTCGGCCGCGGACGCCTCGTTCTCCATGACCAGGCTGACGTGATCGAGGAACCCGCGCAGGTCCTCGAAGTCCTCCAGGGCGACCACCAGCTCCCTCAGGTTCTCCAGCCGTCCCGGCGCGTCCGGCGCCTTGGTGTCCCGCCACATGGCGGTATATCCGCTTTCGTCCAGCACCAGGCCCATGAGCTCGGCATGGGCCATGACGTCGAGCAACCCGCGCCAGCGGCCGAAGTCGGCGAGCAGGCCGGCCAGCGCCTTGCGCGCCCGGGGCCTGAGCTCGTCGGTTTCGGCCAGGCGCCGCGCCGCGCCCGTAAGCGGGACGCCGTCGGCGCGGGCCAGGCGATGGACGGTCTGCAGGGTGGCCTGGCCCAGGCCCCGCTTGGGCACGTTGACGATGCGCTCGAACGCCAGGTCGTCGCCGGGCTGGGCGATGACGCGCAAATACGCCACGGCGTCGCGGATCTCCTGGCGCTCGTAGAACCGGGGACCGCCGATCACCCGGTAGGGCACGGCGAGGGTGATCAGGCGCTCTTCGAACTCGCGGGTCTGGAACCCGGCGCGCACCAGCACCGCCATCTCGTTCAGGGCGTGGCCCTTGGCGTGCAGGGTCTCGATCTCCTCGACGGTGACGCGGGCCTCCTCCTCGCCGTCCCAGACGCCGAGCACGCGCACCTTCTCGCCCGGGCCGAGGTCGGTCCACAGCGTCTTGCCCAGCCGTCCCTCGTTGTTGGCGATCAGCGCCGACGCGGCGCCCAGGATGTGGGACGTGGAGCGGTAGTTGCGCTCCAGGCGGATCACCCGGGCGCCGGGGAAATCGCCCTCGAAGCGCAGGATGTTGCCGACCTCGGCGCCGCGCCACGAATAGATCGACTGGTCGTCGTCGCCGACGCAGCACAGGTTCCTGTGGGCCCGGGCGAGGAAGCGCAGCCACAGGTACTGGGCCACGTTGGTGTCCTGGTACTCGTCGACCAGGATGTAGCGGAACCGGCGCTGGTATCCGGCGAGGACCTCGGGCCGGTCCCTGAAAAGGGTGAGGGCGTGCAGAAGCAGGTCGCCGAAGTCGGCGGCGTTCAGGGTCTTCAGGCGTTCCTGGTAGTCGTTATACAGCGCCAGCACCCTGCCGCCGCCGGCGTCCGCCCCTTCCGCGTCGGAGACCTTGTCCGGCGTCAGGCCGCGGTCCTTCCAGCGCTGGATGATGCCGAGCACGGCGCGCGCCGGCAGGCGCTTCTCGTCGATGCCGTGGGCCTCGATGAACTGCTTGACCAGCCGGAGCTGGTCGTCCTCGTCGAGGATGGTGAAATTGGGCGTCAGCCCGACGGCCTCGGCGTGGGCGCGCAGCATGCGCGCGCCGAGCGCATGGAAGGTGCCCACCCACCAGCCCTCCCCCGGCCGCGCCAGCAGGGTGGCGGCCCGGTCCCGCATCTCGCCC
>JACZWD010000218.1 GCA_022572335.1 Pseudomonadota bacterium | reverse complement strand
CTCAGAGATTCGTGCACTATACGATCGTTTTTCCCGTTTCCTCGGCAGGAGGGGACGCGCCGGCGATGCGGGGCCATCGTCAAGCGTTCCCGACGCCCCGAGGGGGCGGGAAAAGCGACCCGAAGGGCGGCCTTGCGAGGCCCCCGGACGTCGTCGCGCGCCGCTTGTGATGCTCCAGCATCACGGCGCGCCGTGCTCCTAGCCGGAAACCTCGCAAGACCGTCGTATAGTGTACGAATCTCTGAGATAGGACACTAGGGCGCGCGACCCTTCCTCAACGGACGAAATGGAAGCGGCCCCGGGGCCTTCCCTAGCGCTCAGGCCGCCGTGAGGAGCTCTTCCAGTTTCTCGGTTGCCGCCGACATGTCGATTTTCTCGACGGCGGCCAGTTCGCACGCCAGGCGGTCACGGGCGGCCTCGTAGATCTGGCGTTCGCTGAACGACTGATCGGGCTGGTCCGCGCTGCGGTGCAGGTCGCGCACCACCTCGGCGATGAAAATCGGGTTGCCCGAGTTGATCTTGGCCTCGTATTCCTGGGCCCGCCGGCTCCACATGCTGCGCTTGGTGCGGGCACGGCCCCTGAGCGTGATGAGCGCGTTGTCCATCACCTTTCGCGTGCTCAGTCTGCGCAGGCCCGCGGATTCGGCCTTGGCGACCGGGACCCTCAGCATCATGCGGTCGCGGGCGAACGAAATCACGTAAAGCTGCAGTTTATGGCCGGAGATTTTCTGCGTTTCGATGCTGACGACCTTGCCCACGCCGTGGGTAGGGTAGACCACGTAATCCCCGGGGTTACAGTTAAATTCCTCAGCCATTTGCTCGTTTCTCTCCACACCGGCGCCGCTGGCGCCAAGCCGGCAACTGTTCACCCCCTCCGCGCCCGCGATGGGCGGGCGGGGCGTTGCCTTCTCGATTTGCTGGTGGTTGCCACTCCCTTGGGCACGGATTCCTGGAAACCCGACCAAACAACCAATGCCGGCCACGCGAAGCCAGCAAGTTCATCATACCATATTTTCGGCGCAAAAAAAACAGCGCCGGCGCGGCCGGCCACTAACACTCCCGGGGCGGCGCTCTATCTCACTCTCCCTTGCCCGGATTGGCGCTGAAGTGCTGGAACTTGTCGGCCACCTCCCGCCATTCGTCGGCGTCGGGCGGCGGCGTGCCCTTGCGGGTGATGTTGGGCCATTCCTCGGCGTATTTGGCGTTGATCTCGAGCCACTTCTCAAGGTCCGATTCGGTGTCGGGAATGATCGCCTCGACGGGACATTCGGGTTCGCACACGCCGCAATCGATACATTCGTCGGGATGGATGGCGAGCATGTTTTCGCCCTCGTAGAAACAGTCCACCGGGCACACCTCGATGCAATCCATCAATTTGCACTTGATACAGGACTCGACAACGACGTAGGTCATGATCCTCTCCGTTGCGTTTCTTCACTCAAGCTCGGTTGCCGCCGCCCGGGTTCACGATGGGGATGTGTCGGCCGCCTCGAGGCGCTGGCGCACCCGCTTGCGCGCGGCGCCGCTGTCGCGGTCCGCCACGTAGATCAACCCGGCGACGCGGCGCACGAGCGAGGATTCGTATTCGTGCAGGTGGCCGTCGGCGTAGGCTACCTCCCACAGCATCTCGATCATACCGATCCTTTCTTCGTCCGAAAACCGCTCCTGGATGACGCGGGTGAAGGCATACAACTGGGTCGATTCTTCCACCGTCTCGCGCGCGGCATCGATCAGGGTGTCGGTCTGCGTCTCCTCCAGGTGAAATTGCCGTTGCAGGAGAGACGCGATGGTGTCGCGCTCCCGGGCGTCGAAGTCGCCGTCCAGGCACGCCGCTTCCACCAGCAGCGCCGCCGCCGCCAAGTGCAGGGTGTCGGTGCCATGCCGGCCTTTGTCCACGCTGTCGGCGCCCTTGCCGCCGAAGACCAGGGCCTTGAGTCTGGCGATCATGGCCTTGCCTATCACACCCGAAGGCCACCCGACAACCCCGGGGAATTTGAGGGCTTTGCTTCACCCTGCACCGGTGCGCGCAATGCCCGCGCGGGGGCAGCGGCCGGTATCACCATTTATACCAAGGACGATGGTGCCCCCCTCAGTCCGCCGTGAACTCGCAGTCCGCCGTCAGCATGGCGCCGACGGCGCCGAAGCGGGGGTTGTTGGTCTGGCGGCTGATGAGCACCTTGCCGGCGCGGAATAAGAGCGTGTAGATCCACACCCCGTAGGCGTCGATGTCGGCGACGCTGATCTGGCCCTCGTTCCGGTGGACGATGGGCAGAAGCTGGTCGGACTTGCCCCAGGTGACCCGGATCTGGTCCGGATGCGTATCGTCGGAGACGAAGCCGAGCACGCCGGCTCCTGCGCCCGGCACATCGGCGTAAGACTCCCGCTTCCAGGTCTCGATGCTGGTTTGCCCCGTCGGATCCACGTCGACGCGCTGCCCGGCCACCTCGCCGCAGACGGCGCGGAAGATGGTCCCGGCCAGGGCCGGGGCCGCGCCCGGGACGGGGATGGACGCGGCCATGGCGAGGAGAACGGCCGGCAGGAGCGGGCGCCCGCGTGACAGCGGCATGGGTTTTTCCCCGGTCCCCTTGGTATTAACTCACCCCTCGTCCTCATCCATCCACCGAAGGTGCTGTTTCCACGCCCCGCCGCCGGGGTGTTTGGCGTTGACGCGGAGAACCTGGCGGTGGTGGCGGTGCCCCGCCTCCAGAAACTGGTCGTAACCGCGGCCGCCGGCGGCCCGCCAGAACGCGATCAAGAGAACAGCAAGCAGCACATAGAAGATCATTTCCATTTCCGGATCTCCTTCGCGGTCCCGGCGTCTTCGGCGCCCCGGCGGCCCTGTCCGTGGCGCCGCACCGGTTTCCCTGAACCACGGGGCAGGACCGAAGAATAGGGATATAGCCCGAATTTCCCAAATAAACTTGGCCTCGACTGACCTTTCATCGTGATTCTGCTATATGAATCAGAATGGTATATGCAGTCACCGGCGGCGGCCATGACCAACCCGGCCGGTGAATCGGATCAGGCGGCCGCCGGGCCCGATGTCGACCGCCGTTCGAGGCCGGAGTCCCACCTGGAATGAGAGCCTGTTTCGTGCGGTCGTTGTTTTGGGCAGGCGTGGCCGGGCTGTCCGCCCTCTCCGTAACCCCGCAGGAATATCTCCCACCGCTTGGCGTGTGGGACAAACTCCAACACGTCCTCGCGTACGCGGTACTGTCCGCGTTGGGCGGGCGGGCCTACCCGGCGATGAAACACGTCGCCGCACTCTTTTTCGGACTCGTAGCCTTGGGCGGTGCGCTGGAGGCGATCCAGACAATTGTCCCGGGCCGCGAGGCCGGTGTTGCGGATGCCGTCGCCAATGCGGTAGGGACTGGAATAGGGCTCTTCGTTGAACGGGCGGCGCGCAAATCCGTCTGATCGCGTTATCCAGGACGACACGCCGGCGGGCCGCCCGGCCCATATGCCGGGGTGAGCCCTCGGCAGGTCGTCGTGGCAGGGAGGTTCGTACGATAGTCGAAGACCGGGAACCCTTCGCCGCGCCGGCGGGCGCCGCCGATTACCGCCGCCGCGTCGCCGCCTCCGCCGAGCGCAACCGCGATCCCATCCTCGCGGTGCTGACGCGGGTGCTGCCGGCGGCGGGCACGGTGCTGGAGGTGGCCAGCGGCACCGGCCAGCACGCCGCCTATTTCGCGCCCCGCCCGCCCCGCCCCGTCTGGCAGCCCACCGACCCCG
>JACZWD010000042.1 GCA_022572335.1 Pseudomonadota bacterium | reverse complement strand
TAAGCCGCCGTTCCGGTCGCGTATGCGGCCCGTCGGAGGGCGTCGAAAAGTTTTGACGATGCCCCGCATCGCCTGCAACTTTCCTCCTACCCGACGAGCCGCCTACGCGATCTCTATGAGTCATGATCAGCGCCCCTTGGTATAAGCCGTCGGTCCATTGAAAACCCGCCATGTGTTGATTGCGCGGAGATAAGGGAGGGGGAACCCCAGCCATGTCGTTGAACTGCAAAAACCCAGACGATGTCCTCAAGGCCATAAAGGACAACGACGTCCGCATGGTGGACGTGCGCTTCGCGGACCTTCCCGGCACCTGGCAACACTTCTCGGTGCCGCCGCACTGCATCGACGCGAACGTCTTCGACGAGGGCATCGGCTTCGACGGATCCTCGATCCGCGGCTTCCAGGAGATTCAGGAAAGCGACATGATGGTGGTCCCCGACGCGGAGACCGCGTTCCTCGATCCCTTCACCGCGGTGCCGACCCTGGTGATGATCTGCAACGTGCGCGATCCGGTGACCGGGCAGCCTTACAGCCGCGATCCCCGCTACATCGCGCAAAAGGCGGAGGCCCATCTGAAAAGCTCCGGCATCGCCGATGTGGCCTATTTCGGCCCCGAAGCCGAGTTCTTCGTGTTCAACGACGTGCGCTACGGGCAGGGCACGAATTTCGGCTTCTACACCGTCGATTCGACCGAGGGCAACTGGGCGACCGGCAAGGAGGAGGACCCCAACCTGGGCCACAAGCCGCGCCCCAAGGAAGGCTACTTCCCCTGCCCGCCCACGGACAGCATGCAGGACATCCGCACCGAGATGGTGCTCACCATGGAGGAGATCGGCATCACCACGGAATGCCACCACCATGAGGTGGCCACCGGCGGCCAGGCCGAGATCGCCATGCGCTTCGCCGCCCTTACGCAGATGGCCGACCACCTGATGAAGTACAAGTACGTGGTCAAGAACGTGGCCCACACCTACGGCATGACGGCGACGTTCATGCCCAAGCCCCTGTTCGAGGACAACGGCTCCGGCATGCACGTCCACCAGAGCCTGTGGAAGGGGGACACCAACCTGTTCTTCAGCGAATCCGACTACGCGGGCCTGAGCGAACTGGGCCGCTACTATGTGGGCGGGCTGTTGAAGCACGCGGCGGCGCTGCTCGCCATCTGCGCGCCGACCACCAACTCCTATCACCGCCTGGTTCCCGGCTTCGAGGCGCCGATCAACCTGGTGTATTCGCAGCGCAACCGGTCGGCGTGCTGCCGCATCCCCATGTACTCGACCGATCCGAAAACGAAGCGCGTCGAGTTCCGCCCGCCGGACCCGTCTTGCAACGGCTACCTCGCCTTTGCCGCCATGCTCATGGCGGGGCTCGACGGCATCGAAAACAAGATCGACCCCGGCCCGCCCATCGACAAGAACCTGTACGACCTGCCGCCCGAGGAGGCGGCGGCGGTGAAATCGACTCCGGGCTCGCTGGAAGAGGCCCTGGACGCGCTCGAGGCCGACCACGCCTTCCTGCTCAAAGGCGACGTCTTCACCAAGGACGTCATCGAGATGTGGTTGTCGTACAAGCGGGAGAACGAGGTGGATGCGCTGCGGCTGAGACCGCACCCGTACGAATTCTTCCTCTACTACGACGTCTAATACCAAGGGCGCTGGGCGGGCCGCTCACGGCCCGGTCTTAGTCGGCCCGCCGCGGCCTCTACCGGGGAAGCTCGACCGCCTTCTCCCCGCCCCCGTAGCCGTGCACCTTGTCGTGGGCGCGCACCGTCACCCGGCCGACCCCGGCCGGGATGCGCAGTCCCGAGAGACTACGCGTGAACGGCTGCTCGCCTTCGTGGGGATGGAACAGGGTCCGCGTCCCCAGTACGGTGCCGTCGGGCGCCACGATGTCCCACTTGTCCGCGTAATGGTCCCAGCCGGTGTCGGCATGACGCACCGTGACGGCGAAATCATAGGTGTCCGCGGCGCTTTTCGTCGCCTTGACATCGAGCACGTCGGCCTCCCCGGCGTCGGCGTCGGCGGCCACGAGCGCCAGCACGAAAAGAATGATCGACGGTCCACGCATCGGCGTTCCTCCCCTTGGCCTCCTCCCCGATGGCGCGACCCGGCCCCTGGCGACGTTCCCGCAATTAAAGCCCGACCCTGTTGCTCGGGTAAAGATTGCCTGTTCGTTCTTGTTGTGTCGGCCGTGTCTTCCTCCAGCATCCGGGCCGTTTCCGGTGAGGATTTATCCGTGAGGGGGCCGCCGTCCCCCAACCGCCCCGTCCGCCGAAAAACCGACATGCGGTCGGGGACTTTCCGGGGCAACGCCGGCGGCGGCCGGTTCTCAAGGGGGCGGCAGCCGGCGTTTCGTGCCGTCCGCGTCGAGGGCCACGTAGGTGAACACGCCCTCGGTGACCTTGAACCGGTCCCCCGCCTGGCGGTCGCGGAGCACCCAGGCCTCGATCAGAATTGTGATCGACGTGCGGCCCACTTCCTGGATATCCGCGTAGCAGCATACCACATCCCCCACATGGACCGGACGGTGGAAGACCATGCCCTGCACCGCTACCGTGGCGACGCGGCCCTTGGCCCGGGCGCCGGCGGTGATGCCGCCGGCCACGTCCATCTGGGACATCAGCCAGCCGCCGAAGATGTCGCCGCTGGGGTTGGTGTCCCGCGGCATGGCCAGGGTGCGGATGGCCATTTCGCCGCGCGGTCCAGGGGGCGCGTCCGCCGCCACGGCGTGCCCCGCGGATGTGTCGGTCGTTTTCACCATGGCCACAACATCTTGTTATTTTTTTCCCTGCCACTACTGTATCATGCTTGCTACGGGCTGGAAGGGTTTTTAGGATAGGCGCCGCGGCAAAGACATTCACGGATGGGCATTGTGCAACAGACGGCACCCAAGCAAGAAGACTATTCGGCCAAGGACATCGAGGTCCTCGAGGGCCTGGAGCCGGTGCGCCGGCGTCCCGCCATGTTCATCGGCGGCACCGACGAGAGGGGGCTCCACCATCTGGTGGCGGAGGTCCTGGACAACGCCATGGACGAGGCGGTGGCCGGCCACGCCACCCGCATCGACCTGGAGCTGGCCGCCGACAACACGGTCACGGTGCGCGACAACGGCCGCGGCATCCCCGTCGATCCCCACCCCAAGTTCAAGAACACGCCGGCCCTCGAGGTCATCCTCACCACGCTGCATTCGGGCGGCAAGTTCGGGGGCAAGGTGTACAAGACGTCGGGCGGCCTGCACGGGGTGGGCCTTTCCGTGGTCAACGCCCTTTCCGAATCCCTGACCGTCCAGGTGGCCCGCGATCGCCGGCTGTGGACCCAGACCTACAGCCGCGGTCACCCGAAGGCACCGTTGAAGGCCTCGGGCGCGGTGCAGAACCGCCGCGGCACCACCGTGACCTTCCGTCCCGACCCGGAGATCTTCGGCGCCCGCGCCCGGTTCCACCCCACCGTGCTCTACCGCATGGCGCGCTCCAAGGCGTACCTGTTCCGGGGCGTGGAGATCCGGTGGTCGTGCGATCCGGCCCTGCTCAACAAAAAGGAAGACGACACGCCGGCCCGCGAAACCCTGCATTTCCCCGGGGGCCTCGGCGACTTCCTGAACTCGAAGCTCAAGGACCGCAAGACCATCACCCCCGTCCCGTTTGCCGGCGAAGCCCAACTGAACGGCCTTGCGGGCAAGGTCGAATGGGTGGTGGCGTGGCCGGAGGACGAGGACGAATTCCTCAACTCCTATTGCAACACGGTGCCCACCCCCCAGGGCGGCACCCACGAGGCGGGCATGCGGGCGGCCCTGACCAAGGGACTGAAAGCCTACGCCGAACTCGTCAACAACAAGCAGGCGGCGAAGATGACCGGCGACGACGTGGTCGGCGGCGCCTGCATCATGCTCTCGGTGTTCATCCATGACCCCCATTTCCAGGGCCAGACCAAGGAGAAGCTGAGCACGGCGGAAGCCGCCCGCCTGGTCGAGACCTGCATGCGCGATCACTTCGACCACTGGCTTTCGGGCGATCCGGAATCGGCCAAGGTCCTGCTCGAGCGTATCCTCGTGCGCGTCGACACTCGCCTGCGCCGCCGCCGGGACCGGGAACTGAAGCGCCAGTCGGCGACCCGGCGCCTGCGTCTGCCGGGCAAACTGACCGACTGCACCCGCAAGGGCGCCGAAGGCACCGAGGTGTTCCTGGTCGAAGGCGACTCCGCCGGCGGCTCGGCCAAGCAGGCGCGCAACCGCGAGACCCAGGCCGTGCTTCCCTTGCGCGGCAAGATCCTCAACGTGGCCAGCGCCTCGGAAGACAAGCGCCGGACCAACCAGGAGCTGCGCGACATCGTCGAGGCGCTCGGCTGCGGCACCGGCGATGCCTACGACGACGGCGCGTTGCGCTACGAAAAGATCATCATCATGACCGACGCCGACGTGGACGGCGCGCACATCGCCTCCCTTTTGATGACGTTCTTCTTTAAGGAAATTCCACAACTAATAGAAAACGAACACCTTTTCATCGCCATGCCGCCCCTTTACCGCATCACCCAGGGGGCCACGACGCTCTATGCCCGCGACGACGCCCACAAGGACGAACTGCTCAAAAAGGCGTTCACCGGCAAGGCCAATATCGAGATCAGCCGCTTCAAGGGGTTGGGCGAGATGCCCTCGGCCCAGCTCAAGGAAACCACCATGGATCCGGCGAAGCGCATGTTGCTGCGCGTCGTCGTGCCCCATGGCCACCGGGCCGACGAAATCGCCGCGGCCAAGGACACCGAGAATCTGGTCGACGCCCTCATGGGCCGCAGGCCCGAACTCCGGCTGGCCTACATCCAGGAACACGCGCGCTTCGTCGACGATATCGACGTCTGAACACCCGGCGCGCCGGGCCAATTCCCAGCGGATGGAAAAAGAATGCCGGGCCCAAAGGCCCGGCAAGTTTAACAGGGAGGTATGGAACCGCCCGCAAGGGGGGGGAATGACGGGCGGCACCAAGGGCAATGGTGCCACGGGATGAAGCGCGAAAATATTGAACGGGCGTATGGATCGGAGCCTGCAAGCGTATAGGGTCCGGCGCCCGGCTGGAGACAAAAGCGGCGCGGTCCTCCGCGCGCTAGGGAAACAGCGGCTCCTGCTCCAGTCCGTCGGTCTCGGCGAAGCCGCAGATCAGGTTCATGTTCTGCACCGCCTGGCCCGACGCCCCCTTCACCAGGTTGTCGAGGACCGAGACGATGATGGCCCGCCCCGCCAGGCGGTCGGCGAACACTCCGATCAGGCAGTGGTTGGAGCCGCGCACGTGGCGGGTGGCCGGCTGGGCGCCCTCGGGCACGACGCGGACGAAGGGCTCGCCCCGGTAGCGTTCGGCCAGCATGGCGCGCAGGCCGTCCGCGGTGGCGCCGTCGGCCAGCTTGACATAGATGGTGGCGAGGATGCCCCGGTTCATGGGCACCAGATGGGGCGTGAAACTGACCGCGACCGGCCGCCCCGCCGCCCGGGCGAGGCCCTGCTCGATCTCCGGCGTATGCCGGTGGGACGCCACCCCGTAGGCGTGGATGCCCTCGCCCACCTCGGCGAACAGGGTGCTCTCCTTGAGCCCGCGGCCGGCGCCGCTGACCCCCGACTTGGCGTCGATGATGATGTCCTCGGGGACGATCCCGCCGGCCTCGATCAGGGGCACCAGCGGCAGCAGGGCGGCGGTGGGATAGCAGCCCGGACAGGCCACCAGGCGCGCCTTGGCGATGGCCTCGCGGGCCAGTTCGCTGAGGCCGTAGACCGCGTCCTTCTGCAACGCGGGCGCCCGGTGGGCGTGCCCGTACCAGCGGGCGTAGGTGTCCGCGTCGGCGAGCCGGAAATCGGCCGAAAGGTCGATCACCTTGAGATGGGACGGGAGCGCCGCGACGACCTCCTGCGTGGTCCCGTGGGGCAGGCCGCAGAACACCACGTCGACGGCGTCCCAGTCGACGGTGTCCAGGGCCACCAGGTCGGGCAGGGCGGCGCCCGCCAGGTGGGGAAAGACGGCGCCAAGGCTCCGCCCGGCCTTGCGGTCGGCGGTGAGGACGCCGATCTCGGCCCCCGGATGGCGGACCAGGAGTCGCACCAGTTCGGCGCCCGTGTATCCGCTGGCGCCGACGATGGCGACCCTGACCGTGTTGGTCCCGGCCGGTTTCGCGTTGCCCGTCATGGTTCCATCACCCCGATGCCGAAAGAGCGTCCCCCAGGGGACGCCCTTTGACAAGGCAAAATCCCATCCCCGCGATTCCTAATCCCCGCGATCCCCGCGCGAGCGGAGGCCGCGTACCCCTGTGTTTGCTCGCCGTCGTAACCGCATCGGACCGTGCCCGCAGATTGCTGAATTACACTTCGCCCCGGAGACAGGAACGCTTGATAGACGCTGGGCGCGCAAAGAGCAAGACGCGGCCTGAACGGCGGCGTGCCGGAGTGGTGTGAAACCGGCGCCACGGGATTGTCCCGATGCGGGGAAATCGGACGGTGGAACAAGCTTTTCGGCTTCCCACGGGCGGATCGACAAGTTAACATGCACTCCGTTTACAGAGTTTTCTGTTACACAGGTCTTTGTTTACAAATTTTTCTGGTATAATGTCGACCAGATGGGTGTGCACAGGCTTTCTTTATAGGGCAGGCACCCGACCGAAATCACGCTAACGGCAGTCACGCCTAAGGGGAGGAATGTGAATGAGCACCGGATCCGTGGAGGTCGTGTACCGTGGCATCTTTCAAAAGACGCTGGCCAAGAACATCTGCCGCGGGATCGTCTTGGCTGCCAGGAAAGACGGGAAGATCGGCATCGCCTTCGGGCGCTACGGGGACTCGCCGGAACGCAACGGCATCCCGGCCAAGCAGTTCGCCGTGGTCTCCGATAACGAAGAGGAGTTGGAGGAGCACCTGGCCAAGTACGAGCCCGACAACAACGACGTGACCATCGTCCTTGACGACGCCCTGTGCAAGGGCGTCGAGTCCTGGGCCTGGTATGGCCTGCAGCCGATCAACAAGCTGCTCGCGGACGGCGGCACGCTTGTGGTCACCTCGACCCAGTCGGCCAACAAGCTGATCAAGACAGTCCACCGCAAGGGGGCTCCCTACAATCTCGCCATCGTCAAGTCGCCGGCCAGTTTCTCCGGCCTGTGGGTGTACAAGGACGACCACACCGATGTGCGCCTCCTCGGCGCCCTGGCCAAGGTCGCCCCGCAGATCGTGAGCCTGGAGTCCATGGTCGAGGCGATCGCCGAGCAGTGGAAGGATGACCTGAAGGTGGCGTCGGCGAAGAAGGCGTACGAGGCGGTCGAGTCGACGCCCGTTGGCGCCGATCAGGGCAACGATGCGAAGCCCTTCTCGTTCGACCTGCCGGGCTGGACCAAGATGGAAGAGGGCCTGGTGATTCGCGGCATGGACGCGAAGCCACAAGACGTTCCCGGCCGGGACGGCGGCTACGTCCCGACCCGCAGCGAGACCTTCAAGAAGTTCTCCACGCGCACCATGCGGCCGGTGATCAATTTCGACACCTGCACCAAGTGCACGCTTTGTTGGCTGAATTGTCCGGACACCTGCTTCGACATCACCCCCGACGGCTTCTACGACGCCAACATGGAAGCGTGCTGCGGCTGTGGCGTGTGCGAGGCCGTGTGCCCGGTGAACGAGTGCGTCACCATGGTCAACGAGGAAGCCTTCGAGGACCACGACAGCCAGTGGGAAATGTGGGCCAAGGACAAGGAAGGCTACTCGACCTGGCTGTCCGAAAAAATTACCCACCTGCCCGCCCGCTCGCACGGGTTTCACCACGTGGGCCAATATGCCGAGGAGATAGCCGATGACCCCTCCTGACCTAGCGGTTGCGGAGAAGATCGAAGGCCCGAGCGGTGAGACAGAGGAGCTGATCAGCGGCAGTGAAGCGATCGCCCACGCCTGCCGGCTGGCCGACGTCGACGTGATCACGGCCTACCCGATCCGCCCCTACGACACCGTCATGCAGTACGTATCGCAGATGATCTCCAACGGAGACTTCGACTGCGAATTCATCGTCGCCGAGAGCGAGCACTCGCAGTTCGAGATCGTCAAGCACGCATCAGTGGTGGGGGCCCGCGTGTTCTGCGGGTCCAGCGGCGTCGGTTGGTTCTACGCCTTCGAGGCGCTGGCGGTCACCGCCGGGCTGCGTGTGCCGATGGTCGCCATGGTCGGCAACAGGGCGCTCGACGATCCCGGTGCCTTCGGGGTCGAGCACAACGATGCGCTGGCGGTGCGGGACCTGGGCTGGATGCTCAACTGGGTGTCGACGGCGCAGGAGGCGCTGGACACGGCGCTGATCGCCTACCGCGTGGCCGAAGACAAGCGCGTCTCCCTGCCCTGCGCGATCAGCTGCGACGGCGCTTTCCTCACCCACAGCCAGACGCTGGTCAAGGTTCCTTCCCAGGAGACGGTCGACAGCTTCCTGCCGCCCTATGACCGGGCGGAAAAGCAGTTGCATCCGGACAACCCGATCACCATCGCCCCGCAGGTGAACGAGGACTGGCTGATGGAGATGCGCCGGCAGAACGACATGGCGATGCGCCGTGCCCGTGGGGTCATCATCGAGGTCTACGAAGATTTCAACGCCAAGTTCGGGCGCGGCGGCGAGCCCTTCATCGAGCGCTACATGATGGACGACGCCGAGATCGCCCTGGTCGGAATGGGAACCCTGGCGATGCCGGTGAGAGTCGCCGTCCGCAAGATGAGGGAGCAGGGCAAAAAGGTCGGCTTCGTCAGGGTCCGGTGGTTCCGCCCGTTCCCCACCATCGAGTTGCAGGACGCGTTCGCCACGGTGCACGCCGTGGGCGTGATCGATCGCGACTACAGTTTCGGCTCGGCCTTCCACAGCGGCGTATTGGCCACCGAGGTGCGCTCGGCGCTGTACCCGATGGAGAGCCCGCCCAAGGTCATTTCGTTCATCGCCGGCCTGGGCGGACGGGAGGTGAGCGCCGACAACGTCATCGAAATGGCCGACATGGCGTTCGACGCCGCCGCCGGCGGCGACATCAACGAACAGGATACCCACTGGATCGGAGTGCGGGAGTAACAATCATGCCAGATACAGACGTGGACACCTTTTCAGACTTCATTGCAACCCAGGTTCTCGACCCGTGGAAGGGGCCCAAGAAGGTCCCGGCGGAGGAGTATTACACCTCCGGCCACCGCACCTGTCAGGGGTGCGAGTCGGCCCAACTGATGAAGCTCATGGCCAAGGCGGGCGGCCCGCGCTCGATCGTCCTCGGCGCCACCGGCTGCATGTACGTGGCCAACACAACGTACTACTCCACCCCGTGGGCGATCCCCTGGATGCACACCCAGCTCGGATCGGCGGGCTCGGCCGCCACCGGCACCGCCGCCGGCCTGAAGGTGATGATGCGCAAGGGCAAGATGAAGAAGGAGCCGATCAACGTCATCGCCGTGTGCGGCGATGGCGGAGGCGCCGACATGGGACTCTCGGCCATTTCGGCGGCGCTCCAGCACACCCAGTACAACCTGCTGATCCTGCTCTACGACAACGAATCCTACGCCAACACCGACATCCAGGTGTCGGGGTCGTCTCCATGGGGTGCGAACTCCACCTTCAGCCCTCCGGGCAAGGTGAAGCGCATCATGAACCGGCGCTGGAAAAAGAACACCGCGGCGATGTTGGCGTCCGGCCATCCGGAGTGCAGGTACGTCGCCACCGTCTGCACCGCCTACCCCGTCGACGCCATGAACTCGGTGCGCAAGGCGTTGAGCATCGGCGGTCCGACGTTCGTCCACTCCCTCGATCCCTGCCCCAAGGGCTGGGACTACGATCCGATGTACTCCCATGAGCTCGGCGAGCTTGCGGTGGAGACCGGCATCTGGCCCCTCTACGAGGTCGAAGAGGGCAAGCTCAAGATGTGCGGCAAGTCCAAGCGGATCGTCAGCGGACAGTTCAAGCGCAAGCCGGTTCGCGAGTACCTCAAGAGGCAGGGCCGCTTCGCCCACTTTACCGATGAGGACATCGAGTACTTCCAGTCGAAGATCGACGATATGTGGGAGAAGTGGCTTATCCCGGGGGTGATTCCGTTCGCCGCGGCGTAGGGTCCGGCGACAATACGGCGGCCGACGGACGCCCTCCGCCAACGTGACGGGAATGCGGGTGACCGGCCCTTCCCCCGTGGCGACACGACACGGGCCGCCCGCTATTTTAAAGACACCGGCTGAGCGGTTTTCCGGTTCGGATCAGCGCTTGGAGAACTGGAAGCTGCGCCGGGCCTTGCGCTTGCCGTATTTCTTGCGCTCGACGACGCGGGCGTCGCGGGTGAGGAACCCCCCCTTCTTGAGGACCGGACGCAGGGCCGGCTCGAAGATGGACAGCGCCTTGGAGATGCCGTGGCGCACGGCGCCGGCCTGACCCGACAGGCCGCCGCCCTTGACCGTGCACACCACGTCGTACTGGCCCTCGCGGCCGGCGGCCTGGAACGGCTGGTTGATCAGCATTCGCAACACCAGGCGGGCGAAGTAGGTCTCCATATCGCGCCCGTTTACGCCGATCTTGCCCGGGCCGGGCTTGATCCACACGCGGGCGACGGCGTTCTTGCGCTTTCCCGTGGCATAGGAACGGCCCTGGGCATCGATCTTGGGCTCGGGCAAGGGCGCCTCTTCGGCCGGCGCCACGGTTTCGGCCACTTCTTTCAGGTCCTTGAGATCCTTGAGGCTCTTGACGTCCTTGGCGTCCTTGGCGTCCTTGGCGTCCTTGGCGTCCTTGGCGTCCTTGGCGTCCTTGGCGTCCCTGGCGTCCTTCAGATCCTTCAGGTCCTTCAGTGTCTTGGTTTCCTCGGCCATGCCTTATACCAACTACCTCTTGTTCTTCGGGTTCATCGCCGCCACGTCCAGGACTTCCGGTTTCTGGGCCTCGTGGGGATGCTCGCCCCCCTTGTAGACATGCAGCTTGCGCATCTGCGCCCGCCCCAGCGGGTTGCGGCTGATCATGCGCTCGACGGCCTTGATGAGCACCCTTTCCGGATGCTTGCCATCCAGGATGCGCTCCGCGGTGCGGCTTTTGATGCCGCCCGGATAGCCGGTGTGCCAGTAGTAGACCTTGTTGGCGCGCTTGCGCCCGGTGAGGCGCACCTTTTCCGCGTTGATGACGATGATGTTGTCGCCGCAATCGATGTGGGGGGTGAAGAGCGGCTTGTGCTTGCCGCGCAGACGCGAGGCGATGACCGCCGCCAGCCGCCCGAGCACGAGGCCGTCTGCGTCGATGACGCACCACGCCCGTTCAATGTCCGAAGGCTTCGCCGAATAGGTCTTCATCTTCCATCCGTACGGTTATACCAAGGAGCGCCGATCACGACCCGACGAGCCGGCTTACCAAGGTTTTCGGCCCTAAGCGTGCGCCGTGGCGACGCGGGGCATCGCGAAGCGTGCGCGACGCCGTCCGAAAGCCTTGGCAAGCCGCCGTTCCGGTCTCGCGGAGGCGCGGAGTATGCCATCAATTTCCGGCAAGTCAACGCGAAATGCGCAAAGATTACCGACCTTTAGGTGTACGGTATTATAATACCGCGCCAGTCCCTACCCGCGTTCCGGCGGGATCGAATAGGTGCCCGTGGCGTGCGCAACCGGCGCGTCGTGGCCGTCGGAATGGAGGGTCACCTCGATCACCGCGAGCCGCTTGCCGAGCTTCAACAGGCGCCCTTCGGCCATCAGGTCGGCGCGGCCCGGGCGGTGCAGGAAATTGATGTTGAAGCTGGTCGTCACCGCAAGCTTGACGATGCCGAGGGCGCCGAGGACGACGGCGTACATGGTGGCGTCGGCGAGCGCCATCATCGTCGGCCCCGACACCGTGCCGCCGGGGCGCAGCATGCTGTCGTCGAACGGCAGGCGCACCGTCGCCGTTCCCCGGCCGATGGCATCGGCGGTCATGCCGACCGCGACCGCCCAGGGCATCTCCCTGGCCATCAGGGCGTTGAACTCTTGCGTGGTGATTTTCGGCACGGCTTCCGCTCCCCCTTGGTTATGCGGACACCCCGCGACAGCCACGGCAGGCGATAAACACTAGTTTACGTTTACGTAAAGGTCAACTCCTTGTCCCCTGCCCCGCGGCCGGGGCAAGGGCCGGCGCCGCGATGGGTCTTGCTTTTGACCCGCCAAACGCTGCAAATTCGCCGTCGACGCAAACCGCACCACCGCCGCACACGGGGAGCCCCCATCCATGGCCGCCAATCCCGACACCCTGGCCGACGAACCGCTCCTGCTGCGCCGGGACAGGGACGGAATAGCCACCCTGACCCTCAACCGGCCGGAAAAGTTCAATGCCCTGTCGGTGGCCCTGCTCACCGCCCTGCAGGACGCATTCGATGCCCTTGCCGGGGACACCTCGGTGCGTGTCATCGTCCTTGCCGGCAGCGGCAAGGCGTTCTGCGCCGGCCACGACCTCGGCGAAATGCGTGAGGATTCGGGCCCCGAGGCCATCGCCGCCCTGTTCGGGCAATGCAGCCGCATGATGGTCTCGATGACCCGCCTGCCGCAGCCGGTGATCGCCCGGGTCCACGGCATCGCCACCGCCGCCGGATGCCAGCTGGTGGCCCACTGCGACCTGGCGGTGGCCAGCGAGGAGGCGCGGTTCGCCACCTCGGGCATCAACGTCGGCCTGTTCTGCGCCACGCCGATGGTGGCGGTGACCCGCAACCTGCCGCGCAAACAGGCGATGGAGATGCTGATGACCGGCGCCTTCATCGACGCCCGGACGGCGCGCCAGTACGGCCTGGTCAACCGGGTGGTGCCCGCCGACGGGCTGGACGGCGCCGTCGCCGAGCTGGCCGGCGAGATCGCCGCCAAGGCGCCGCGATTCATCGCCGAAGGCAAACGGCTCTTCTACCGGCAGATCGAGGCCGGCATGGAGCGCGCCTACGACGAGGCCAACGACGTCATGACCGCCAACATGCAGACCGAGGACGCGCGGGACGGCATCGACGCCTTCCTCGCCAAGGGGCCCATGCCCAAATGGAAAGGCCGATGAGGGCCGGCGCCGCCGTCGACACCATCCCCTACGAAGACGACCTGCTGCACGGCATCCTGTGCGACGTCCGCACCATCGCCATGGTCGGCGCCTCGCCGACCTGGAACCGGCCGTCCAGCTTCGCCATGAAGTACCTGCAGGGCAAGGGCTACCGGGTGATCCCGGTGAACGCGCGCCACGCCGGCGAGACCATCCTGGGCGAGAAGGTCTACGCCCGCCTCGGCGACATTGAAGGTCCGGTGGACATGGTGGACATCTTCCGCGCCTCCGAGGCCGCCGGTCCGGTCACCGACGAGGCCATCGAACTGGCGCCGGAAAAGGGCATCCGGGTGGTGTGGATGCAGCTCGGCGTGCGCAACGACGCGGCGGCGGCGCGCGCCGAGGCGGCGGGCCTGACCGTGATCATGAACCGCTGCGCCAAGATCGAATACGCCCGCCTGTTCGGCGAGCTGGGCTGGGGCGGCATCAACTCCGGCATCATTTCGTCGAAAAGGCTGAAACTGGAGCCATGAAGAACGACGGCCGGCGCAAACCCCGCTCCCGGAAGGCCACGGACGCGGCCACGGAATTCGGCTTCGCCACCCGCGCCATCCACGCCGGCGCCCGGCCCGACCCGGTGACCGGGGCGCGCAACACGCCCATCTACCAGACCACGTCGTTCGTCTTCGACGACGTGGCCCACGCCGCCGACCTGTTCAACCTGCAGAGGTTCGGCTTCATCTATTCGCGGCTGGCCAACCCCACGGTATCGGTCCTGGAAGAGCGCATCGCCAGCCTGGAAGGGGGGCGCGCGGCGGTGTGCGCGGCCTCGGGCCACGCCGCCCAGTTCATCACCTTCTTCACCCTGATGGAGCCGGGCGACGAGTTCATCTCGTCGATCAACCTGTACGGCGGGTCGATCACCCAGTTCGGCCTCAGCTTCAAGAAGCTGGGCTGGACCTGTCACTTCGTCGATCCCCGCGACCCGGAGAACTTCCGCAAGGCGCTGACGCCCCGCTGCAAGGCCATCTTCATCGAATGCCTGGCCAACCCCGGCGGCATCGTCGTCGACCTGGAGCCGGTGGCCGCCATCGCCCGCGAGGCGGGCATCCCGCTCATCGTCGACAACACCATGGCGACGCCGTACCTGCTGCGCCCCTTCGAGTGGGGCGCCGACATCGTCGTCCATTCGACGACCAAGTTCCTCGGCGGCCACGGCACGTCGATGGGCGGCGCGGTGGTCGAATCGGGGCGCTTCGACTGGGCGAAGAACGACAAGTTCCCGTCGCTCACCGAGCCCGAGCCGGCCTATCACGGGATCACGTTCTACGAGACCTTCGGCGATTTCGGCTTCTCGGTGAAGGCCCGCGCCGTGGCCTTGCGCGACTTCGGCCCGTGCATGTCGCCGGCCAACGCGTTCTACACCATCACCGGCATCGAGAGCCTGCACGTGCGCATGGACCGCCACGTGGCCAACGCCCAGGCGGTGGCGGAATACCTGGAGGCGCACCGGAGGGTGGCCTGGGTGTCCTACGCCGGGCTGAAATCCAGCCCGTATTACGACCTGGCCCGCAAATACATGCCCAAGGGGGCGGGCTCGGTGTTCACCTTCGGCCTCGAGGGCGGGTTCGAGGCCGGCATCAAGCTGGTCGAATCCGTCAACCTGTTCTCCCACCTGGCCAACGTCGGCGACGTGCGCTCGCTGATCCTGCACCCGGCGTCCACCACCCACCGCCAGCTCACCGAGGAGCAGCTAATCGCCGCCGGCGCCGGCCCCGACGTCAT
>JACZWD010000041.1 GCA_022572335.1 Pseudomonadota bacterium | reverse complement strand
CGCACAAAGAGGGCCGCCCCGGCGCCGGCCACCAACACGCCAACGGCAGCGGCCGCCGCGGGGCCCACCTGCGCGGCGAGTACGGTAAGCAGCCACACGCCCGTCGCCGCCAGGGCGAAGCCGAGTACCCGGCGCAAGGTCGCCATCCACGGGCCGGGCCGGGGCAGCCGCGTCGCCAGCCCCGGAGCCGCGGCCACCGCCAGATAGGGCAGCGCCAGCCCGACGCCGAGGGCGGCGAAGATGGCGAAGATCTCGGCCGGTCCGCGGGACAGGGCAAAACCGACGGCGGTGCCCAGAAACGGCGCCGAACACGGGGTCGCCAGCAGCGTCGCGAAGCCGCCGGAAAGAAAATGCCCGGAAAGGCCGCGAACACGGCCCGCGCCGCCGCCCACGTCGGCGAGCCATCGGGGCAGCCCGACGTCGAAGAATCCCCACAGGTTGCAGGCGAACAGCCCCACCATCAGGGTCATGGCGATGAGGAACCAGGATTGCTGGAACTGGATGCCCCAGCCCACGGCCATGCCGGCCGCCTTGACCCACACCAGCGCCGCCGCCAGGAGCAGGAACGAAACCACGATGCCGGCGGCGGAGGCGATGAAGTTGTGGCGGACCGCGCGCCGCTCGCCGCCGCCGTGGCCGACCACCCCCAGCAGCTTGATCGAGAGGACGGGAAGCACGCAGGGCATGAGGTTGAGGATCAGCCCGCCGAGC
Organism: Pseudomonadota bacterium; assembly: GCA_022572335.1. GTDB lineage: Bacteria > Pseudomonadota > Alphaproteobacteria > Rhodospirillales > 2-02-FULL-58-16 > JACZQZ01. The sequence goes on along the minus strand of JACZWD010000041.1, from coordinate 14,076 downwards.
ACCGCCAGGGCCAGGATCAACAGCAGCGATAGCGGTGCCTCCGCCACCACCCCAGGCGCGGTGCCCGGCGGCGGCGCAATCACGGCGAGGGTGCGCTCGGCGGAACGGGCCCCGTCGACCAGGGTCATGGTCAGGCGGGTGCCGACGAGGCCGGTTTCCGGGGCGCCGTCCACGGAAACCTCCAGGAGAACGCCTTTGCCACCGTCCTTCAGGCTGACCCTGGGCGCCGAGAACAGCAGGTCTTCCGGCCCCTCCACGTACAGGTCGGGGGCGGCGAACGGCATGGTCGCGCTTGCGGTGATGCGCAGCACGGTGCCCGCGCCGCCGTCCACGACCTCGGCCTTCTCTATGGCCACCCCGTGGGCGGACCCGTCCCCGGGCACGTGGACGGCAAAGCGGTTGATGAGATGGGCAAACCGGCTCGGCCCCGCCCCCCCGGCCGGCAGGCGCAGGGCCAGTTCCGCCTCGTAGGGAATGCAGATTTCCTTGCAGGCGAGATACTCGACGGCGGCACGAACGATGAGCGGCTCGCCCGCCCGGGCCAGGGTCGCGGTGACGGGCAACACCACTTCGCCGGTGTAGCCGAGGGATTCGAAGCCGAGGATCGAGAATCGCTTCGGCGCCGGCCAGGACAGGGTCGCGCCCGCCAGGTTTTCCGACCCCGACCAGTCGACGTTCGGCGGATACCCGGCGTCGCCGGGCGAGCGCCAATAGATCTTCCAGCCCTCGCGCAGGCGGAAGTGCAGGCCGAGCGACACCTTCTTCGCCGCGCCCACCGCCTCGGTCGCCGCCACCAGGCGCACGGCCGTCTGTTCGGTCTCCGCCCATGGCGACGCCGCCGCCGAGACCACGGAAGGGCAAAGCCACGACGCGGCCAACGCCGAAAGCGCCAAAATCGCCAACCGTCCCGTTCTGCGCGTCAAGACATCCCCGCCCGCTTCATCACCGTACCCGAGGGACGCGGCACCCGCCGCGTCCCCATTCATATGGATTTTAACCAAGGAATTTCAAAAAAGTACGGGTGTTCACGGACTCTTTACCCCTCCCGGGGCTTTATTCCAAGGCCATTGGCGCAATGGACGGCGCCACCACCGTTGCCTTGAGCCCGTTACAGGAATGGGGTGGGAGATGACGCTACCGGGGTTTCCCACGCCCCCGTCGTGTGCGACAATGGTGTCGTCGGGATGTCTTGGCCCGTGCGCCGTGGCGCCCCGTGATTTCAAAAGCTGTGGCCAATGCGAGCGGACAATGTCGACTCTTCAGGACGCCCAGCATTACCTGTCGGGACAAATTCTGTTGGCCATGCCGGGATTGACGGATCCCCGCTTTGCCAGGACGGTCATCTACATGTGCGCCCACAGCGCCGACGGGGCCATGGGGCTGGTGCTGAACCGGGTGCTCGAGTCGCTCACTTTTCCCGATCTGCTGGAGCAGTTGGGCATCGAAACCACCAGCGTCGAAGAGCCCATTAATATTCATTTCGGCGGCCCCGTAGAGTCGGGACGGGGTTTTGTCCTGCACACGCCCGACTACGTGCAGGACGCCACCCTGGTGGTGGACGCGGAGATCGCACTCACCGCCACGGTGGACATCCTCAAGGCCATTGCCGGGGGTACGGGGCCGCGCCGGTGCCTCCTGGCCCTGGGCTACGCCGGCTGGGGGCCGGGCCAGCTGGACAACGAGATCAAAAGCAACGGATGGCTGAATGTGGCCGCGGACGACGAATTGATTTTCGGCCCCGACCCGGACAGCAAGTGGGACCGCGCCATGGAGAAGCTCGGCGTTGACCCGCGCATGCTTTCGGACACGGCCGGCCACGCGTAATCTCAGAAGTCAGGTATCAGGTATCGGGTATCAGAAAAAAAGCACCCCATCCCTGATCCCTGCTCTCTGATCCCTGCCTACCCCAGTCGCTCCGCCACGCGGTCGTAACTTTCCATGCGCCCCAGGGGACCCAGCGCCGCCAAGGTGGGCTTGCCGGCGGTGATTCGCCGGGCCACCCTTTCGACGGCGTCCACATCCACCGCTTCGATCTTGTCGACGATTTCGGCCACGCTCAACGGGCGGCCGAAGACCATCATCTGGCGGGCCAATTGCTCGCAGCGCGACGACGTGCTCTCCAGGGACATCAGGATGCCGGCCTTGATCTGGGCGCGGGCGCGGGCCACCTCTTTCTCGGTGACGTCGCGGCACACCTTGGCGATTTCATCGCAGATCAGGGGAATCAGCTCTTCGGTTTCCTTCTCCCCGGTGCCGGCGTAAACGCCGAACAGGCCGGTGTCCGTATAACACGAGAGAAAGGTGTAAATGCTGTACACCAAGCCGCGCTTTTCGCGCACCTCCTGGAACAGGCGCGAGGACATGCCGCCGCCAAGCAGAGTGGAAAGGACCGAAACCGGGTAAAAGTCGGGGTCCTTGTGCGAAACGCCCTGGAAGCCGAGCACCACGTGAACCTGTTCCAGATCCCTGTCCTCGCGCACCCCGCCGCCCACGTAACGGGCGGCATCGCGGGGAGCCTCATCGCCGTCCGGCAGGTTCTCGAAGGCGGTTTCCGCCAGGGCCAGCATGACCTCGTGATCCACCCGGCCGGCGGCCGCCACCACCATGCGCGGGGCACTGTAATGGGCGCGCATGTACTCGATGATGGTGTCGCGCCCCATGTCGCGCACGGAGTCCATCGAACCCAGAACGGGACGCCCCAGGGCCTGGCCGGGAAAGGCGGCCTCCTGGAAGTGGTCGAACACCACGTCGTCGGGGGTGTCGTGGGCCTGGTTGATTTCCTGGAGAATGACCGCGCGCTCGCGCGCCAGCTCATCGGGCGCCAGGACCGCGTGTTGCACGATGTCGGCGATGATGTCCATGCCCAGCGCCAGGTCCTCCTTGAGAACCTTGGCGTAATAGGCGGTGTGTTCGCGCGCGGTATAGGCGTTGAGGTGGCCGCCGACGGCTTCGATTTCCTCGGCAATGGCGATGGCACTGCGCCGTTCCGTGCCCTTGAAGACCATGTGCTCGAGAAGGTGGGAAACGCCGTTGACTTCGGGGCGTTCGTACCGGGTTCCGACCGCGACCCAGACGCCCACGGACACCGTCTCCACCGTGTCCATGGGGTCGCTGACCACGCGAAGCCCGTTGCCGAGGGTGGACACGCGTATGGTCATGCGGCCGCCCTCGCGGCCAGGCGCGCGCTCACGAAATCCTGCACGGTCCCGAGGTCGTTGGGCAGGACCTCGCAGCGCTCCCGGCGCTCGAACAGGTCGGCCATCCGCGCCGGCAAGGCCGGGCGGACGCCGGTCGCCTCCTCCACCGCGGCCGGGAACTTGGCCGGGTGCGCCGTCGCCAGACAGACCAGGGCGGAATCGGACTCCCCGTGGCACGCCTCGCCGGCGACCACGCCGATGGCGGTGTGGGGGTCGAGCAGGTGCCCGGTCGCCTCGTACAGGCGCCGGATCGCCGCCTTGGTGGCCCCGTCGTCCAGGCGGTACCCGGCGAACAGCCGGCCCATGCGCCGCCAGCGGGCCGCCCCGAAGGTCACCCGGCCCTGGCGGCGGAAGCGGGCCATCACGCCGGCCAGGCGGGCGCCGTCGCGGCCGTAGTAATCGAACAGGAGGCGCTCGAAATTGCTCGAAACCTGGATGTCCATGCTGGGGCTCACGGTGGCGGTCACCGGCACCATTTCCATGGTCCCGATATCGAAGAAGCGAGTCAGGATGTCGTTGGTGTTGGACCCGACGACAAGCCTTTTCACCGGCAGACCCATCTTGCGGGCGGCATAGGCGGCATACACGTTGCCGAAGTTGCCCGTCGGCACGGCGAACGTGACGGCGCGCCGCGGCGCCCCCAGGGCCGCCGCGGCGGCGAAGAAATATACGATCTGGGCCATGATCCGGGCCCAGTTGATGGAATTAAAGGCGCCGAGACGGAAGCGCTCGCGGAAGGCCTGGTCGTTGAACATGGCCTTCACCAGGTCCTGGCAGTCATCGAACGTGCCCTCGATGGCCACGTTGTGCACATTGGGCGAGAGCACCGTGGTCATCTGCCGACGCTGCACCTCCGATACGCGCCCCTTGGGATGGAGGATGAAGATCTCGATCGCCTCGCGGTCGCGGCAGGCTTCGATGGCGGCCGGGCCCGTGTCGCCCGAGGTGGCGCCGACGATGGTCACCCCCTGGCCCCGTTGCCTGAGCACATGGTCGAACAGGCGGCCGACAAGCTGCAGGGCGTAGTCCTTGAATGACAGGGTGGGCCCATGGAACAACTCCAGAAGCCACGTGTTCGCCCCGAGCTGCGAAAGCGGTGCCACCGCCGCGTGGCCGAAGTCGGCGTAGGACTGCGCCACCAAACGGGCGAAATCGGCTTCGGCGATGCACCCGCCGACGAAGGGCTGCATCACCCGCGCCGCCAGTTCCCCATACGGCAATCCCCGCAAGGCCTCGATTTCGGCCCTGGAGAACCGCGGCCAGGCTTCGGGCACGTAAAGTCCGCCGTCGCGGGCCAAGCCGGCTAGCAGCACGTCGTCGAACGGAAGCGCCGGGGCCGTGCCCCGGGTGCTGACGTATTTCACCGAATCCCCTTTCGATCCGGGAGTTCCAGAGCGGTCACCCTATACACGGGGCCACCCCCGCGCAAGCGGGCCAAGACCGCGCCGTGTACGCTGGAATGGATCGATATTGGGTGCTACCGTCGCGCAATCAATGAAGTCCATCCCGGAATTGTCGGTCGAGACGTTCATGCGCCGGGTGGTGGCGGAGATCAAGGACGCGCGCGCCGCCGGGGCGAGTGATCCCGGGCGGATCGCCGAGTCTCTGAACGCCCGCGGCTTCACCACCCGGAAAGGCCGTGCATGGACGGCCGAGACCGTCGGCAAGTTCCTCAAAAGTCCGGGCGCCAAGCGGTTTGGACTACCGGAATAGGAACCAGCAACAATAAATTGAGGCCCGATTTTCGATCTTCAGCGCCATTCCCGTTTGGCAATCTGTCCGGGCTTAGGACAGGTACCGCCGCTTCAAATGGGCCTTGAACGCCCCGGCGTCGAGGGGCCGGCCCGTGGCCTGCACAAGAAGGTCGCGGGTGGAGAGCAGCGAGCCCTTGCTATGGACGTTGTCCGCGAGCCAGCCCAGCAGGGGTTTGAAATCCCCCCGCGCGATACCCGGTCGGATGGCGGAGTCGGCCTTTGTGGCGGCGTCGAACAGTTGCGCCGCGGCGATGGCGCCCAGGGTGTAGGTGGGGAAGTACCCCCACGCGCCGTCGTACCAGTGCTGGTCCTGGAGGCAGCCGTCCGCGTCGTTGTCCGGGGTCAGGCCCAACAGGTCCCCCATGGCGTCGTTCCATGCACCGGGCAGGTCGGCGGCCCGCAGGTCCCCGGTGATCATGGCCGTTTCCAGGCGGTAGCGCACGATGACGTGGGCCGGATACGTGACCTCGTCGGCGTCGACCCGGATCAGGCTAGGTGCGACCCGGGTGTACAGGCGGTACAGGTTGTCCGTCTCCCAGGCCGGGCCGGCGGCGCCGAAGGCCTCGGCCATGAGCGGCGCGGCGAAGGTGAGGAACCCCTGGGACCGGCAGACCTGCATCTCGATGAGCAGCGACTGGCTTTCGTGCAGGCCCATGCCCCGGGCCAGGCCCACCGGCTGGCCGCGCCACGCCGCCGGCAGCGCCCGCTCGTAAAGGGCGTGGCCGGTCTCGTGCAGCACCCCCATGAGGCTTGAGGTGAAGTCGCTCTCGTCATAGCGCGTCGTGATGCGCACGTCGTCCACCGTGCCGCCGCAAAACGGGTGCAGGCTCACGTCCAGGCGGCCGTGGTCGAAGTCGAACCCCAGCGCCTCCATCAGGCGCACGGCCAAGGCCCGTTGCCGGTCCACCGGGAAGGGTCCTTCGGGCGCCGCCGCCGCGGGCTCCCTTGCCTGATGCTCCATGACCTCGCCCAGGAATTGGGGCAGGAAGTCCTCCAGCTCCCGGAACACGGCGTCGATCTCGTCCGACCGGCCGTCCGGTTCGTATTCGTCCAGCAGGGCGTCATAGGGGCTTACGCCCAGGGTCCCGGATTTGGCGGCGGCCACCTCGCGCACCAGGGCCAAAAGCGTCTCCAGGTGCCCGAGCACGGAGGCGAAGTCGGACTCCGCCCGCGCCGTCCGCCACGCGGTTTCGCACGCCGACTGGGCCTTGGAGAGGGCGTGGACCAAATCCTCCGTAAGGGCCGTGGCGTGTACCCACAGGCGCCGCATTTCGCGCAGGTTCGCCGCCGGCCATGCATCCAGGCCCCCCTCGGCGCCCGCCGCCTGCAGAAGATCCCCCGTCTCCGGGTCGGTGAGGATGCCGTGCTGCACCGCCTTGAGGGCGGCAAGCTGATCGCTTCGCGCCTGGGCGCCGCCACGGGGCATCATCGTCGCCCAATCCCAGTGCAGCACGGCCGCGGCGTCATGCAGGAGCAGTAGGCGTTCGAAACGCTTCTCCAGTCGCCGGTACGGGGATTCGGACATCACGGAATCTCGGGCGGATGGGGCGCCGGGCGGCGCCGGAAGGCGGTTAGTACCTAGAACAGGGCGGAAACCGCCCGGTCAACCAGCAGGAAAACGAAGATCAGGAACAGGTACGTAATGGTGAAGAAGAACATCGTCCGCGCCGTGGCGTCGGTGTCGTCGCGCCATACGGCAACGGCGTGGCGAAGCAGACCCGCGCCCAGCAGCACCGCCGCGACGCCGTAGACCGCCCCCGACAGGGCGACGACCACGGGCAGCAGCGACACGGGCACCAGAATCAGGCTGTAGATGAGAATCTGCTTCCTGGTTTCGCGCCCGCCCGCGACCACCGGCAACATGGGGATCCCGGCCTTGGCGTAATCGCCCTGGCGGAACAGGGCGAGCGCCCAAAAATGGGGGGGCGTCCACAGGAAGATGATGGCGAACAGGATCAGTGATCCGACGCCGATGTCGCCGGTCACGGCGGCCCACCCGATCACCGGCGGGAACGCCCCGGAGGCGCCGCCGATGACGATGTTCTGCGGCGTGCGCCGCTTCAGCCAGACGGTGTAGATGAAGACGTAGAATCCGATGGTGGCGGTCAGCAGGACCGCCGCCAGGGGGTTGACCGCCAGCGCCATCACCACCACCGAAGCCACCGAGAGCACGATGCCTATCCACAACGCCCGCACCGGCGCCACGCGCCCGGCCGGGAGGGGGCGGTGCTTGGTGCGCGTCATCTGGCCGTCGATGTCGCGGTCGTACCACATGTTGATGGCCCCGGCGGCCCCGGCCCCGGCGGCGATGCTGAGCACCGCCACCGCGGCGGTCCACGGGTCGATGGAGCCGGGCGCCAGCAACAGCCCGACCATGCCGGTGAACACGACCAGCGACATCACCCGGGGTTTGAGGAGGATGGCGTAGTCCGTTAGGCGCACCCGGTACCCGCGCTGCCGGTGCGCGAGCGCCGGCGGGGCCTTCGTTCCGGCCGTCCGCAAGGTTTGGGCGGGCTGGGAAATTTCCTTCGACGCGCTCAGCGGTCTCGCTCCCCGTGTCTCCGTCACCACTCTATATATAATATCTGCCGGGCGGGCCAACGTGATTCGTCCGCACCGCCGATTTCCAGCGCGAAAATTTCCGATTACCCGGGTTGAGCGGGCCCGCTTTCGCCGGCGGCCGAATTGGGCCAGCCTCGGCCTGATCTCAGGCCACTAGGGTCCCCCGAAGAATACGCCCCGCGTCACGAAGGTGTAGTCCGCTTCGTGGGTCATCAGGAACACGAACACCAACACCAACACCGGCGGCACCAAAATGGCATAAATCAGGGCCAGCCGCTCCCACATCATGTGCATGAAGACGGCGACGATCAGCCCCGCCTTCAAGATCATGAACAGGAGGATCAGAGACCACCTGAGGTACCCCTCGACGTGGTAGAAGTCGACGAGATAGGAAAACGTGCTGAGAACAAACAGCAATCCCCAGATCTTGAGGTACATGCTGATCGGATGTTGTTGCCCCTCTGCGTGTGCCATGTGTCCGCCTTACCAAAGATAGAAAACCGCGAAGATGAATACCCACACCAGATCGACGAAGTGCCAGTACAGACCCATGATTTCGACGGCCTCGTATTTGCCCTTCCTGCTGGTGAAATAGCCCGGCCTGCCGTGGTCGTAATCTCCCCGCCAGACCTTGCGGGCGATGATGACCAGGAAAATCACGCCGATTGACACGTGAAAGCCATGGAAGCCCGTGATCATGAAAAAGGTCGAGCCGAACTGGGCCGCGCCGAAGGGGTTGGTCCAGGGACGGACTCCGTCCTCCACGATCAGCTTGGTCCACTCGAAGGCCTGCATGCCGACGAACGAGGCCCCGAATGCCGCGGTCACCAGCATCAGGATCGCGGATTTGACGCGATCGTGTCGATAGCCGAAGTTGACGGCCATGGCCATCGTCCCGCTGCTGCTGATCAGGATGAAGGTCATGATGGCGATCAGGATGAGGGGGATTGGCTGGCCGCCAATGTGCAATGCGAAGATCTCGCTGGGGTTGGGCCAAGGCACCGTCGTCGACATGCGCACCGTCATGTACGACAGCAAGAAACAGGTGAAGATGAAGGTATCGCTGAGGAGGAAGATCCACATCATGGCCTTGCCCCAGGGGACATTCTTGAACGTCCGCTGATCCGAAGACCAGTCGGCGACGATGCCGCCCCAGCCTTCAGGCCGCGCGAGGGATTCTCCTGTACTTGTCGCCGCAGGTGGTGCCATGTGCCCTTAGTCCTCTTCTACGTAAACAACAGCAGACCGAACAAAACCAGCCAAACCACGAGCAGGAAGTGCCAGTAAACGGCGCACAACTCCACGCTCATGCGCACCTGCTCCACCTCGACACCGCGCCACACCTTGGCCGTCGTCCTGCCCCAGACCACCAGGCCGCCCAACAGGTGCAGCGCGTGCAGCGCGGTGATCAGGTAAAAGAAGGCGGCGGCCGGGTTTGTCGCCGCGAAATATCCCAAGGCGGCCAGTTGTTGCCAAACCACAAGCTGCCCGACCAGGAAGGCAAAGGCGAAACCGCCCGCCGCAAGCAGGTCGACCCTCACGCCGTCTCCGTGTCCCCGACGCGCGCTCACCGACGCCCATTGAAACGCGACACTGCTCAGGATCAGCATAGCCGTGTTCAGCCACAACAGCCACGGTTCGGGCAAGGGGCGCCAGTCCGCAGCCGCCATCCGCTCGGCGTAAGCGACGACCAGGAGCGAGAACAGGACCGTGATCACGGCAAGAAACACCCTCAGGCCGATCTTCGCCGTGGGCAGGGCGAACGCGCGTCCGGCGTGAAAGGCGACGACCGTACCGTGTGCCGTCACCCAGGGCTTTTCGGTAAGCTGTTGGAAGAGATTCACGTATGCGCTGCCCGGGCGCCCGGCGCCTTGACTCGTCTCGAAACCGTTGGTGAAACCGGTTGGCCCATCGGTCGTCCCTATTCCGCCGGCTGGACCGCCGCGCCTCCGGGAAGGCCCTCAGGGCCCTTCTTGGTTATTACCTGATCCGGCGGTACGTTTTGCGGCACGAAGTCCTCTTCGACGTCGGGCGCGCCGAATTCGTACGGCCAGCGATAGACCAGCGGCAGGGTCTCGCCGAAATTGCCATGCCCCGGCGGCATCTCGGGTGTTTGCCATTCGAGCGAGCAGGCCTTCCAGGGGTTGCGCTCGGCTTTTTTGCCTTTGAAAGCGCTCCACGCCATGTTGAAGAAAAACACCAACTGGGCGAAGCCCACGATCAGTGCCACGACGGTGACGAATTCGTTCAGCGTCTGCGCCGATTCCGGGATGAAGCTGGTTTCTCCCATTTCGAAATACCGGCGCGGCACGCCCAGAAATCCCAGGTAGTGGAGGGGGAGGAAAATCGTATAGGCGCCGACGAAGGTGACCCAGAAGTGAAATTGGCCCAACGCCTCGTTGAACATGCGCCCTGTGATCAAGGGGTACCAATGGTATATCGCCCCGAAGATGACGAGGATCGGGGCCACACCCATCACCATGTGAAAGTGGGCGACCACGAACATGGTGTCGGAAAGCGGAACATCGACGACGACGTTGCCGAGGAACAGGCCCGTGATCCCTCCGTTCAGGAAGGTGACGATGAAGGCGATGGCAAACAGCATCGGGACCGTGAACTGGATGTTGGCCTTCCACAGGGTCAGCGTCCAGTTGTAGACCTTGATGGCGGTGGGGACGGCGATGATCAGCGTCGTGGTGGCGAAGAAGAACCCGAACCACGGGTTCATGCCGCTGACGTACATGTGGTGCGCCCACACGACGAAGCTGAGGCCGCCGATGGCCACGATCGCCCACACCATCATCCGATAGCCGAAGATGTGCCGTCTCGCGTGGACACTGAGCAGGTCGGAGACGATTCCGAAAGCCGGCAGGGCGACGATGTAGACCTCGGGGTGGCCGAAAAACCAGAACAGGTGCTGAAACAATAGCGGGCTGCCGCCGCCGTACTCAAGGTGTTCCCCCAACGCGACGATGGCCGGCATGAAGAAGCTGGTGCCCAGGAGCCTGTCCAAGGTCATCATCACGGCACCGACGAACAAGGCGGGGAAGGCCAACAGCGCCAGGATGGTGGCAACGAAAATTCCCCATACCGTCAAGGGCATGCGCATCAGCGACATCCCACGCGTGCGCGCCTGCAACACCGTCACCACATAGTTCAACCCACCCATGGTGAACCCGACGATGAAGAGGGCCAGGGAGACGAGCATCAAGACAATGCCCCATTCCGCCCCCGGGGTGCCCGACAGGATGGCCTGGGGCGGATACAGGGTCCAGCCGGCGCCGGTGGGCCCGCCCGGCACGAACCAGCTCGCCACCAGGACCAGCACGGCAAGCAGGTAGACCCAGTAACTGACCATGTTGACGTAGGGGAACACCATATCTCGGGCGCCGACCATCAGCGGGATGAGGTAGTTGCCGAAGCCCCCCAGGAACAGCGCGGTAAGCAGGTATATCACCATGATCATGCCGTGCATGGTGATGAACTGGTAGTAGTCGCCTGGTTCGATAAAGGAGAAGCTGTCCGGGAACCCCAGTTGCAGCCGCATCAACCACGACAACACCAAAGCGACCAATCCGATCGCGATCGCCGTGAACGAGTACTGGATGGCGATGACTTTGGCGTCCTGGCTGAAGACGTACTTCGTCACCCAGCTTTTTGCATGGTAAAGCTCTACTTCCGGGACCTCGGCAGCCGGGACAATTTCGACTTCGGCCGGGACTTCGGCAGGTGTGGAAATGGCCATCAGAACACCCTCTTCGCTATTTTTTCATGAGGCTCGATTGGTTCGAGCCTCATCGTGCCGATCCCCTCTCCGGGGAATCCGCCTCTCCCTCATTCAAAACCAGCTTTAATGCATCCCCTGTGCCTGTCGCGGCTTCAGCCAGCGACTGCGCGAACGTCGGCTGCTCTTCCAACCACGCCTGAAAGGCACTCTCCTTTTCCACCACGACCGTGCCACGCATTTGATAGTGCCCGACGCCGCATAATTCAAAGCACAGCACATCGAACGTCCCGGTTCTGGTGGGGGTGAACCAGAAATACGTGACCTGACCCGGCACCATATCCATCTTGGCCCGGAACTGGGGCACATAGAAGTCGTGCAGGACGTCTATGGAGCGGAGCAGCACCTTGACCGGCTTATCGAGCGGGAGGTGTACCTCACTGTCTTCGATCAGGACATCGTCTTGTCCGTTGGGATCCTTGGGATTCAGACCAAACGGGTTTTCGTCGCTGATGTTCCGGACATCGGAGGTGCCCAACACGCCGTCCTTTCCGGGAAAGCGGTAGCTCCACTGCCATTGCTGCCCCAAGACCTCAAACTCCGCCGCCCCTTTCGGGACCGTGACGAACTGGTCCCATACGAACAAGCCGGGAGTCAACATCACCACGACACCCACCGTGGTCAATCCGGTGAGCCACAGCTCCAGCTTGTTGTTCTCCGGCCGGTACTCCGCCCGTCTTCCCTCCTGGTAACGATAGCGGACCGCGCAATAGGCCATAAACAGCATAATGACGACGAAAACGACCCCGGTGACCCAGAAGGTGATGAGGATCGTGTCATCGATGTACCCCCAGTTCGAGGCAATGGGCGTCCACCACCAAGGGCTCATAAAATGAAATAAGAGAGTGCCAATGCCTACTAGAACCAGTGCGATTGCTACAACCATAGACTGCTCTCTTCTGGCCTCCGGGGGCCCTGGGGCACCCATGGGGGATCGCTTCCACGAACCCGTGGCAATGACCGCTGATTTGGAAGTAATCTATTTTCTACCGGGAAACAAGGGAATTTGAAAACACGGGTAAGCCCGTGATGGCAGCCTTGCCAGGGTTGGGGACATGGGTTCGAAAACGATCTCCCGCTCCGATTTTCGGATGCCTTAGGTCCGAATGCCTTCTGTCCACTGGCGCGTTTCTGGCGTTTCACTCCCTGAAAATTCCTTGAAAAATCCGTCGATCGCCGCCGCGGCCCACTCCGGACAGGCCGGATCGAACGCCGCTTTTGGCTCCGTGGTCATGAAATCCCGGGACTTATGACCAGGCTGGGCCGCTGAGTCCCGGGCGGGCGCGCCTTTTCCCCAACCTCCGCGCCAGCCGGCGGGAGAACGGTGGCCCTTCTGAAAAACAAGGAAAATGGTGGGGAATCGCGGGGCGGAGCCGCAATGTTTCCGGCGCCGCGGAGCACTCGCGCCAAGCGGACGCGACCCGTATTGCCGGGTGCCGGGAGGGCCTGGCGTGTTGTCCCTGCCGCTTTACGGCGATGAATCGGGTGTAGGGGGAACCCCTCCGAAACCCGCAATGCGGGCCTTGGAAGCTCTGCGGCACCTCGACGTGGCGTTGGCCTGTACGGAAAAGGGCTCGATTGCGAACAGGGCCTTACCCTTCTTCTTTTCCCTCGTCCTTGCGCTCCAGATTCCGCAACAGCGCCCACGGGAAAACCACGGCCAGGATGAAACCCACGAGAATGCCGAGGATGATATAAACCGCGATCATAAAAGAGTAACTAAAATACCTCCAAGTCCTAACAAGAGGACAACACCCCCGATTATCCCCGCCACCAATGCTACGTTTTTATTGTCAAAGTCTTCTTTATGGTCAAAGTCTTCCGCCATCACTACCCCAACCCAATCATATTCGGTTTCAACATTGAGGACACACGAAATCCCACCAAAATCGAGAACGCCGCTGGCGGACCTTAGCGACTTTCGACACGATAATCCATAGTGGCGGCGCCGAGGTCGCGGCAGGGGGGGAGGTAGGGAAACCACTTCATTTTCCCTACACCCTGTTGGCGGCTAATCCGGCCGACGACAAAATCCGTCCGGCTCCCGGCGAAATCGGCAGGGCACGATCAGTTTCTACGACCGGATTGGCGTTCAAAGGTAAGGCGACAAGGTTCGACTGGCAGCATATTAAGGATTATAATGATGCAACACTGCGGGTCGCGGCTCGACGTGACCAGCGGCCGGAACGGACGCTCTGTCTGTGTCACCTTTGGCGTCGCGCCCGCTCGGACCAGCGGGTCAGGAGGCACGACCATGGCGAATGAAAATTCGATCGCCGACGCGGGCGCGTATGGGTCCACTAATCCGAATGTCCGCAGGATCGGCACGGCGGACCTCATAGACGCTTTGGCCAGGGGCCTCGATGACTTCAAGGCGATGCCGACCCACCTCGTTTTCCTGTGCTTGATATATCCCATTGTCACTCTCATTTTCGCCAGAATTTACGCCGGATACGAGGTGTTGCCGCTGGTCTTCCCGCTCCTTGCCGGATACACCCTGATCGGCCCGTTGGTCGCGACCGGCATGTACGAGTTGAGCCGGCGCCGCGAGGAGGGTCTCGATATCTCGCGGGGGCATGCCTTCGACGTCCTCCGGTCCCCGTCCATTTTCTCCATCGCCATCCTCGGCGTCGTGCTGATGGCGATCTACTTCGCGTGGTTGTTCGTGGCCCAGGCCATCTACGTGGTAAACTTCGGCAGCGCGGCGCCGGAGTCGATTGGGGAGTTTGCCCGCCAGGTCTTTACCACACCCGCCGGCTGGACACTCATCATCGTGGGC
>JACZWD010000217.1 GCA_022572335.1 Pseudomonadota bacterium | reverse complement strand
GGCATCTTGTTGTTGGGGCTGATTTTCAGGAACTCGGGCTCGAACTGGTCGCCCTTGGAAATATCGACCGGGATGACGGTATAGGGCAGGCCGGTTTCTTCGAGCATGATGGAAACCTTGAACCCGTTGGGCGTGGGCCAGGTGTGGAGATCGATCATTTTACGTGTTCCCTCGGTCGATGGTCCGTGGCGGCGCCAACTCCGTCCCCGGGGGCCGCGGGGGCGTCCCCCGCATAACGTTGCCGGGGGGACGACACCCCCCCCGTGGTCCCCCCGGGGCCCGGTTTTGGGGATGTCCGCCGCCCCCATGATAGCACCGATTCGAAACGGGGCTCCGTCTGGGGGTGAAACCGGCCGCCGGCGCGCTTATACCAACGAGCGTCGATCACCGGCGCGGAGGACAGTCCATGGCAAAGCCGCCGCTTCACCTGGTGTTTGGCGGCGAAGTGAAGGATTCGCGGGGGATGGAGTTCACCGGCGTCGACACCCTGGACGTGGTCGGCATCCTTCCCGACTACAGGAAGGCGCTGGACGCCTGGCGCGCGGCCAGCCAGGCCCATGCCGGCGAGGCCCACGTCAAGTACGTCATCGTGCATCTGCACCGGATGCTCGATCCGGAAAAGGAGGAGCATGGGTGACGCCCGTTCCTCCGCCCTCCGCGCTGTTGATCTGATTTCCGAGAAACCTCGCTTAACACCAGGACAATAAATCAGGATTCCTTGTCCCCGCAGTACTCGCTGGCCTCGAGGAACAGGTCCTGCAGTTCGCCGTATTCGCGGGCCACGGGGAACCGGGGAAACTCGCGCGCCACGTTGTCGGGGGGGCGGAACAGGATCCCCCTGTCGGCCTCTTTCAGCATGCCGGTGTCGTTATAGGAATCGCCGGCGGCGAAGACCTTGAAATTCAGGCCCCGGAACGCCGCCACGGCCTGGACCTTGTGGTCCCGCATGCGCAGGCGGTAATCGACCACCCGGCCGCCGCCATCCACCCGGAGGCGGTGGCAAAACAGGGTCGGCCAGCCGAGCCGGCGCATGATCGGGTGGGCGAACTCATAAAACGTGTCCGACAGGATCACCACCTGGAATCGCTGGCGCAGCCAGTCGATGAATTCCTGCGCCCCCTCCAGCGGCCCCACGGCGTCCGCGGCCGCCTGGACATCGGGCAGCCCCAGGCCGTGCTCTTCCAAGATGCGCAGGCGTCGGCGCATCAGTGCGTCGTAGTCGGGCACCTCGCGGGTGGTGGCGCGCAGGGCCTCGATGCCCGTGCGTTCGGCCAGGCTGATCCAGATTTCCGGAATGAGGACGCCTTCCAGGTCGAGGCAGACGATCTCCACACCCGTTCTCCCATTTTTCTTGGATATGCCTGCATGGGTATAGCAAGCCGAGCCGAGGCACGGCAAACGCCAAATTTCAGGCGCCCAGCATCGGCGCGATCCGCTCGAACACGGCGTGGAACATGGCCTCGGTAAGCCTGCCGGTATTGGTGTTGTAGCGCGAACAGTGGTAACTGTCGGCCAGCATCAGGCCGCACCCTAAGCGGTGCACGGCGCCATGGCGGAAGGGCCAGGCGCTTTTCTTCCCGCCCAGGGCCGCCACCACGGCGCCGTGGGCGATGACGCCGAGGGCGAGGACGACCTTGAGGTGGCGAAGGGCGCCGATCTCGCCGGCCAGAAACGGGCGGCAGGCCGCGATTTCCGGGCCCGTGGGCCTGTTTTCCGGCGGCACGCAGCGGACGGCGTTGGTGATGCGGCAGCCGACGAGGCGGAGCCCGTCGTCGGCCCGTGCCCCGTAGGTCCCTTCGGCCAATCCGAACGCGAGCAAGGTGGCGAACAGCAGGTCGCCGGCGACATCGCCGGTAAAGGGGCGGCCCGTGCGGTTGGCGCCGCGTAGCCCCGGCGCCAGGCCGACGATCAGCAAGGCCACATCGCCGCCGCCGTCCGGGGCGAAGGCGGAAACCGGCGCGTTATGCCACCGGGCATGGGCGGCCCGGTTGGCCCGGCGGTATTCGACCAGTCGCGCGCACCGCGGACAATCCCGCCCGGGGGCCGCAAGGGCGTCCCCCGCATAACGGTGCCGGGGGGACACCCCCCGTGTCCCCCCGGGGACCGCAAGGGCGTCCCCCGTATTTCGGTGCCGGGGGGACACCCCCCGTGTCCCCCCGGGGGCGTCCCCCGTATTTCGTTGCCGGGGGGACACCCCCCGTGTCCCCCCGGGGGCCGCGGGGCCGGAACGCACGACCTCTACGCCGTCTCCCGGTGGATCTCGGAATCGGGCGGCATCTGGTCGTCCTCGCCCTCATCCTGGTCCGCGTCCTGGTCCGCGTCCTGGTCCGCGTCTTGGCGGTCCCTGATACGGGCGATAACGGGCTGCAGGTCCTGCAATTCCATGAAGTAGTCGGCCTGACGCCGTAACTCGTCGGCCACCATGGGCGGCTGCGACCGCACGGTGCTGACGACGCTCACCCGGACGCCCTTGCGCTGAACGGCTTCGACCAACCGGCGGAAGTCGCCGTCGCCGGAAAAGATGACGATGTGATCCAGGCGCTCGGCCATCTCCATCACGTCGATGGCCAGCTCGATGTCCATGTTGCCCTTGATCTTGCGCCGGCCCATGGAATCCGTGAATTCCTTGGTCGGCTTGGTGACCATGGTGTACCCATTGTAGTCCAGCCAGTCGACCAGCGGACGTATGGGCGAGTATTCCTGTTCCTCCATGAGGGCGGTGTAATAGAAGGCCCGGATCAGGCGCCCTTTGCCGGAGAAATAATCGAGAAGCCGTTTGTAGTCGATGTCGAAGGCCAGGGCGCGGGCCGCGGCATACAGATTGGACCCGTCAATAAACAGCCCTATGCGTTCCTCGGGATAAAAGGTCATCGGTAAAGTCCTTATTCTTCATATGCTTGTACACACTATATCGATCGGTTCGGAATGGCGGCGCCAGGCAATTGGGGTTGCCCGGGCGCCACGGGCCGCCAAAACGCCATACGCCCAATAGGTAAGGCTATCACCGCATGGGCGCAAGCAAAGAATCGGACAAAAACGCTTTGATTTTCATCGGCCTAGGCGCCAACCTGCCGAGCCCCCGCCACGGTCCGCCGCGGCGCACCTGCGAGGCCGCGCTCGCCGCCATGACCGAGGCCGGACTCGAAATCGTCGGGCGCTCGCGCTGGTACCGAAGCGCCCCGGTGCCGGTGTCCCGGCAGCCCTGGTACGTGAACGGCGTGGCCCAGGTGGCCTCGGCGCCGACGCCGGCCGGGTTGATCGAACTCCTGCTCGGGATCGAGGCCCAATTCGGGCGCCGGCGCCGCGAGCCCAACGCGCCGCGAATCCTCGACCTCGATCTTCTCGCCTTCGGCGACTTGGTGACCGGTCCCGCCGACGGGGTTGTGGTGCCACATCCCCGCATGCACGAACGCGCCTTCGTGCTGCTGCCCCTGAGGGAACTGGCGCCCGGGTGGCGCCATCCGGTGTCCGGCCTGGGTATCGGGGACCTCATTGCCGCCCTGCCGCCGGGCCAGGTCGCCGAGCCCATGGACGGGGCGCCGGCACCACCCGCCAGCGCCGGGCGCCGGGGCTAATACCAAGGGACGCTGATCATGACTCATAGAGATCGCGTAGGCGGCTCGTCGGGCAGGAGGAAAGGTGCAGGCGATGCGGCGCATCGTCAAAACTTTTCGACGCCCTCCGACGGGCCGCATACGCGACCGCAACGGCGGCTTACCAAGGCTTTCGGACGGCGTCGCGCACGCTTTGCGATGCCCCGCATCGCCACGGCGCACGCTCCTGACCGAAAACCTTGGTAAGCCGTC
>JACZWD010000216.1 GCA_022572335.1 Pseudomonadota bacterium | reverse complement strand
ATACGCGATCGACTTGGACGGGGTCGCAGACGATCTCGTTGTAATATTGGGGGCTGGAGCTCATGTACTTGTCGCGTTTTTCCCACGTTTCGCCGCGGTTGGTGGAGCGGAAGAACCCGCCTTTGCCGTTTGCGGCTTCGATAATGGCGTAGACGGTGTCGGGGTCGGCGGGGGCGATGCACATTCCGATGCGGCCCTTATCCCCGCTGGGGATACCGCTGGTCAGTTTCCGCCAGGACGCTCCGGCGTCGGTGGATTTGTAGATCGCCCCTTCGGGTCCGCCGTTGATGAGGGTCCAGACACGCCGGCGGCGCTGGTAAGAAGTGGCGTAGAGGACGTCGGGGTCGCGTGGGTCCATGTGGACCTCATTGATGCCGGTGTTGTCGCTGATGTGGAGTACGCAATCCCACGTTTTTCCGCCGTTGGTCGTCTTGTAAAGTCCGCGATCGCCGCCGGCTCGCCACTCGCCTCGTCCATGCGGCTGTCGATGAACGCGGTCGCGTCGGCGACGACGCGCTCGGTCGGGCCGATCCATCGGTGAAGCACCTCGGCGAGCAGGCCGATGAACATCGTATTCATCCCGGAGTACCGCCGCTGCTCGCGCCAGCTCAACGGGGCGTCGGCGAGCGCGCCGGCGCTCAGCGCCGAGACGTGCGCCTCGCGGATGTCGCCGAGTTCGCCATCGGCGACCATGTGGCCGTCTCGGTGGTCAACGGCATAGTCAACGGCATGGATTGGGACGCTGGCCGGAATACTTGGTTCTACAGTTTCTTGGACCAATTTGGCTTCACCAACAGGGTGGCCGAGGGCTCCTTGTCTCTGTATACCGCTCCGACTACAGCGGCCCCGGCCCCGGCGCCGGCGTCGAGGACCGCCTCGCCGGCGGCGGCGGGAACGGCGGCGGCGAGGAAGACCGGATCGATGGCCGCCCGGTAGCCTTCCGCCGGCTGGACGAGGCGCCCCCGTCCGCCGAGCAGCGCGTCCTCGGCGACGGCGGGCGCCCCGGCTGGGCGATGCGCGTCCGCCCTGTCCGCGCTCACTCGCGGTCCCCGCCGCCGATTCTGTCGGCCTCGGCCAGCACCAGCCTGGCCCGCCGAAGATCGGTATCGCGAACCATGATCCGGCGCGGGATGGCGGAGATGCTGCCCTCCATGACGCTGGTGTGGGCGTCGAGGACGACGGCCTCGATATCCTCGCCCAGGAGCGCCGCCGTCAGCCACGACAGCAGGACCGGATCGTTGGTCCGTATCAGCTCCACCATGGCGTCACCATCGGTTTACCATTCATCTCCGCACGCCTTTGCCGGAGCGCCGCGCCGCCGCCGCCACGCGCCGTTGGGCCGGCGTTTTACCGGTTGCCGGGTCCCCTCTTATGCTCCAGACTGTTGCGCACGGCGTCAAGCCGGGCATCGAACAGGGAGGATAACCGACCGTGGGCGTCGTCGTAAGCCTGGAAGGCGAACGGTCACCGTCGCTGGCGCCCCTCACCACCCTGGTCGCCGACGACATGCGGGCGGTGAACGAGCTCGTCGTCCAGCGCATGCACTCTCCGGTCGCCATGATCCCGCAACTGGCGGGACACATCGTGGCCGCCGGCGGCAAGCGCCTGCGCCCGCTGCTGACCCTGGCCTCGGCGCGCATGTGCGGCTATGCGGGGCGCCGCCACATCGCCCTTGCCGCCTGCGTCGAGTTCATCCACACGGCGACCCTGCTGCACGACGACGTGGTCGATGAAAGCGACCTGCGCCGGGGGCTGGCGTCGGCCAACGCGGTGTGGGGCAACAAGGCCAGCGTGCTGGTCGGCGACTTCCTGCTCAGCCGGTCGTTCGAGCTTATGGTGGAGGACGGCTCCCTTTCCGTTCTTTCGATCCTGTCCAGGGCCTCGTCCCTGATCGCCGAGGGCGAGGTGTTGCAGTTGACCACCCAGAACGACACCGAGACCGGCGAGACCCGGTACCTGGAAGTGATCAAGGCGAAGACGGCGCAGCTGTTCGCCGCGGCGTGCCGCATCGGCGCCGTCATCGCCGCCCGCCCCAAGGTGGAGGAGGACGCCCTCGAGACCTTCGGCATGAACCTGGGCATCGCCTTCCAGCTCACCGACGACGTGCTCGACTATTCGGCCACGCAGATGGCCCTGGGCAAGACCGTCGGCGACGATTTCCGCGAAGGCAAGATCACCCTGCCGGTGATCCTCGCCTTCCGCCGGGGCGACGAGGCGGAACGCACCTTCTGGCGGCGCACCCTGGAGACCCTGGAGCAGCGTCCGGGCGACCTGGAGCGGGCCGTGGACCTGATGGAAAAGCACAAGGCGCTGGCCGACACCGTGGAGCGCGCCCGCCATTACGGGGCCATCGCGCGGGACGGCCTCGGCATCTTCGCCAACGGCCCCGAGAAAAGCGCCCTGGTCGAAATCATCGACTTCTGCATCGAGCGCACGTACTGAGGCCAGGGCCGGGGCCGCTGGCACCCCGGGCACGGCCGATCCCACGCGCCACCTTGTCGTTTACGCCCGGCGGCGCTATAAACGCGCCTCGCATCGGAGCCATGCGAAGACCGGCCGGAGTGTAGCTCAGCCTGGTAGAGCACCGTCTTCGGGAGGCGGGGGCCGGAGGTTCGAATCCTCTCACTCCGACCATTTTTCTTTCAGTACAGTCAAACGGAAATTGGTTACGGGAAAAGTTGCCTGGCCGTGGCGACCGGCAGGAACAGGCGTTTCGGATGGGTTGGAAACCTCTGGAAGCCATGCTTTTCATAGAATGAGACGGCCCGATCATCCTTCGCGTCGACGACGACGGCGTACGCCGCCACGCTGCCGCCTGCTTCGATGATCCGTTTCAAGGCGTCAATCAACAGCACCCCCCCCAGTCCCTGGCCCTGATACTCCCTGCCGACCGCCAGCCGGCCAATCAATGCGGCCGGAATTACCGGATAGTGCGGCAGTTTTTTTGCCTGCTCCCGCGGCAGGTCGCCGATGTCTATTCCGGTGCTGCTGACGCTGTAGAAACCGGCGATGGCGCCCGGCGCGTCACCCACCAGGACGAATACCCGTGCGACGTTTCTTCTTTCGTCCTGGGTGGCGCGGTGTTCGAGGTAGGCATCGAGGCCGGTATCGCCGCATGAGAAGGCCGCCCGGTCGTGATGCGGGCCGAGCGGCTCGATGACGGCGGACGCCGTCCTCTTCATCCAATGAGCTTTTTATGCCGTGCCGCGGCAGCCTTCAATGCATCGTCGGGTGCGGGCGGAGCGGAGAGGGCCGCCAGGAAAACGGCACGATCCCCGGCCGCGAGATGCATGCGCTCCGCGTCCTCGATCGCCTTTCGCGCGGCATCAAAAGCGCTGTTGACGACAAAGTCGGAAAGGCTGCGGCCCGTAACCTCCGCCGCGCGCTCCAGGGTGCGTTTCACGTCTTCCGAAACCCGGACATAGACCCGTTCATCCTTATGACGGCGCCGACGCGTTGCGACATCAAGGTCTTCCGTTTCATCCATACCGTCGCTCCCGGTTGTCGCAGGAAAGGAGTTGAAACCATGTACGCCTTTTCGGCGTACATATCAAGCATTTTTGTACGTCGTTTAGGCGTACGCTAAATACGTTAACATAAACAATGCGTTACCTGATACGAACGCAAAAAAATGGCTTGCCGTCACCCGCGCGTCCGGCGTCACGGCGTTTTGCCAGGATAGCAGCCGGCCCGCGCCGGCGAGGCATCATCGCCGCCCCTTCCCTTGCAATTGCCCTGCCCCGGCCCGATCATGGCCCCCGGCCGAAGGGCGTCCCGCGCGCGGCGGCGCAGAGCCGCCAGGTCGAGCCGTTCCCACCGT
>JACZWD010000040.1 GCA_022572335.1 Pseudomonadota bacterium | reverse complement strand
CCGTCGGAGGGCGTCGAAAAGTTTTGACGATGCCCCGCATCGCCTGCAACTTTCCTCCTACCCGACGAGCCGCCTACGCGATCTCTATGAGTCATGATCGGCGTCCCTTGGTATTAGGTATCCTTCTATGAGACCGTACCGTCAGCCCCGGCCAGGGGATCGGGACACCGTTTTCAGCAAGTGGTCGACGCCCCGGCTGAGGCTGTCCAGGCCAGGAAGGATGGCCGCTGGCCGGGATAGAGACCGATGACGACGAATCAAGGAGAACCCCGGCAGTTTGCTTCGACGTCAGGCCCATTCGTCGAGCTTCATTCCGCTTTCCGTAATCCGGACGGAGGGCCACGGTTTCGAATGATGCTGCCAAGGGTCGCCCTGCGCGACCCCGGGGTAGGCTTTCTTTTCCAGAAGGAGACACGGCAGGGCGGTTATGAATACCCGACCCGGCGCTTCTTCGATGTTCACCTCCAGCCCGGGGATCTCTTCATCGACGTCGGGGCACACTGGGGCATTTTCACTCTCCAGGCGGCCACGCGCCACCGCCACGCCATCAAAGTCTTGGCCATCGAGCCGCACCCCCAGAATATCGAGCAACTTAAGAGTGCGGTCCGCTTGAACGACGTCCAGGATGATGTCGAAATCGTCGCCACGGCCGCCGGCGCCAAGGCGGGGGCGGCGCCTCTTTTGATCAACAGCACCATGGGGCACAGCCTTTATGGACATGGGCTGCCGCCGGCCGCCCGAAACACGACGCAGATCACCGTTCCGGTGGTTGCGCTGGACCGGCTTCTGGCGGAGCGCGCGGATCTCGGGGAGCGCCGGACATTTCTGAAAGTCGACGTGGAAGGCTTCGAGCCGGAGGTCCTGGCGGGGGCGCGGGACCTGCTGGAGAGTGGGCGCGTAGCCGCGGTCGTTTGGGAATATGGCCGGGGGATGCAAGGAGGAAAACGGCGTGAAAAAATGCTGGCCATGGTGGAGCAATTTCACAGTCGCGGTTTCGCTCTGTTCCGCTTTCCCCATCCGGGGATGGGGGGACCTCTGGTCCCCTTCGCGCCGACGCCCGGCGGCTGCAACGTCTTCGCCCTGGCGCCCGGATTTGACCGCCTGCCCTATTATGACAAGCCGAACCGGGGTCCTGAGCCCCTTCCGACCCCCCACAAGGGGCCAACGGATCGTGAAACGCGCGCGGCCATCACCGAACTGCTTCGCGCCCGGAAGCTGACCGATGCCGCACGCTGGGCCGACTTCGCGGCGCTTCACAAGGGTGCGGATGAACGCGCCGGCCTGGCCGCGCCCCTGGTCGCACCGGGAAGCAGCCTCTTGGACCTCGGCGCCGGCACCATGGCATTGCGCGAATTGATTGGGACCGATTGCCGCTATCAACCGGCGGATCTGCTTCCTTATGCGGATAACACAATCGTCGTCGATTTGAACCAGGGACAGTTTCCGGAGGGTGAGTGGGACGCCGTCGCCGCGCTGGAACTTTTCGAGTATATCCACGACGTGCCGGCGTTGCTTCGGCGTTGCCGGGCCTCCGCCCGGCGGCTCGTTTTCACCTATCGACTCCGTGACCGTCAGGACATAACGGCCCGGCGGGAAAAAGGCTGGTTCAACGATTTCAGCCACGATGACATGCGCGCCATGCTGCAGCGGACAGGTTGGACGGCTATAATTGCCGAGAAGGTGCCGGGATCGGGTCTCCCATACCTCTGCGCCGCCGAATGAGCAGGGTAAAGCCGGAACCCACCGCGGAGGAGCAAAAAGCCAGGACGCCCCGGGGAGAAAGCGAACGGAACATTTCAGCCGTGCTGGGATCTGCTGCTCGGGGTCGGGCAATTCGAGCCTTACGCCAAACGTCCCGCTGGCCCGGGTCTGTCAGGGATCGCTGCGTGGAAATTTCCACGGCGCTGGAATGAACGAATTCGACCCTGCATGGCACGACTGTGCGATCGGAAATAAAGATGGCGGATCGGTTTTTTCTCTGTTGCGGGCCACCCAAATCCGGAACGACTTTTTTGCAGCGCATGCTTGGCATGCATCCGGAGGTATCGTGTCCGTCCGAACAGAACTTCGAGGCGATTGCCCGCAATATCGACACCTTCGTCCCCAGTTACAACAAGGTCCTGAGGGTCGCCGATCGCCGGACCGGAGGACAGGGCGCACCCACGGTCGATATGAACATTGCGCAAGCAATTCTTCGCGATACCATTCTGAACCTCTCGCGTGGGTTCGCCGGCGGCAAGCCCGTACATGGCCTGAACGACAACTCCGTTTTCGGCAAATTGAAGTTCTATGATGATTTGTTCGAAAGCCCGCCGCTGATCTGCATACTTCGCGATCCCGTCGACCAGGCGATCTCGAACTGGAACCATAATCACCGGCTCTCCAAGGAAGAAAAAGACAGGGCGGCCGGTCATCTGAAACCTCTCGAAAATCCGGAGGGAACGCTCGAGGGCTACGTCAGATTGCAGGCAGCGGGTTTCAACTCGTTGGTCCGTCATTTCTGTGACCATGCCGAGGGGCGCTCGAACATCCTGACAATCCGTTACGAAAGCCTGGTCGAAGACAGAATGGGCGAACTTCGCCGCCTCTTTTCCTTTCTCGAGGTGGATGCATCGCCGCGGGTGCTGAAACCTATCGTGAAGCAAAGCTCGCGGGAGAACATGATGGCGCAGTCCGCTCATCCCGCATTCTTCGGCCTCGATGAAAGCGGGAAAAACCAAATCACGGTCAGCGCCGAGGTCCGAATTCAAGCCTTACAGGCCTGTTCCGAAGGTCTGGAACGCCTCGGATAGGAATTAGGCAGTGTCTCGGTTTGAATTTATGGCCGCTGTCGAAGGGCTGCCCGTATGACTGTAGAAAGGCGAAAGCTCGGCGCGTAGCCAACTCAGATCAAGAACCGCATCGATCCGGCGAAGCAGATGATTGGTTGGTACGCGGTCTTCAAGATTGAACTCATAGAATAGTCGGTCCTGTTGACCGACAGCTTGCCCCATCATCACACCGCCTCCGTCACCGAAACCATCAGTAAGATGGAATCACGATCCGGCAATGATCTCAACAGAGTTCTTCAACAGCCTCAGCCGGAAGGGGACGTTCGCATACCGAACCTTCGGCCTTTGCATCGGTCGCTGGAGAGGGCTTCGCCGATCCGGCATTCTCGGCTATCATCGGGCCCAGTTTGAGGAGTCATCTGGGGAATGTCGGCTAATACTCTTGGGCTTGCGAGGCACTTCGGCGATCCAGCGGTCTATGAGGCTGAGTTCGACCGGCCTTCCTTTAGCGGAGAGCGACGCTACTACCTAATATGTTGCGCTCCTCGGGTTGGCAGTTGGTTGCTCTGTGATCTGCTGGAGTCCAGCGGGGTCATGGGAGTTCCCGCTGAGTACTTCAACACCCATTCGGGATTTCACCGAATGACTGAAAGGTTCGGCCTTATTGGCGACGAAAAGGTAAATCTGAATGCTTACATCCAAGCGCTTAAGGAGAGCAGAACCGGTGCCAACGGCGTACTAGGGTCTGAACCCAATTTAACCTATTGATTCATAGTGTGGAAGTGTGATTCAAGCTCCTTGGAAAGGAGTTTGATCATGCGATTTGATTTGTCTGACGAAGAATGGGCGGTGATCGAGCCGCTTTTGCCCAAGGGCGGACGTGGCCCGAAGCGTGTGGACGACCGGCGGGTTCTGAACGGAATTTTCTATATTCTGCGCACCGGCGCCCCGTGGCGCGACCTGCCCGAGCGCTACGGCCCGCGCACCACCGTCTACAACCGCTAT
Source organism: Pseudomonadota bacterium (assembly GCA_022572335.1). Lineage (GTDB taxonomy): Bacteria > Pseudomonadota > Alphaproteobacteria > Rhodospirillales > 2-02-FULL-58-16 > JACZQZ01. The sequence goes on along the minus strand of JACZWD010000040.1, from coordinate 11,392 downwards.
GCGCGCTGGGCGCGGCGCGGCATATGGAAGGCGATCTTCGATGGGCTTGCCGAACACTCCGGCGACAGCCTGTTCTTCATCGACTCATCCATCGTCAAGGCTCACCGCGCGGCAGCCGGCGCAAAAGGGGGGAACTGGTGCAGGATATCGGCCGCTCACGCGGCGGCCGCACAAGCAAGGTTCACGCCGTAGTCGATGAACACGGTCGTCCCCGGCGCTTTATCATCACCGGCGGCCAAGTCCATGACTGTCAAGTCCTGCCGGACCTTCTCGAAGGCGCCGGAGCGCCGCTTGCCGTCATCGCCGACAAGGCTTACGGCTCGCGCGCCATCCGCGGGCTCATTGCCGATGACGGGGCTCTGGCGGTCATTCCATCAAAGAGCAACGCCAGAAAACCCATCCCCCATGACGCGGGTCTCTACAAAATGCGCAACATCGTCGAGCGCTTCTTCTGCACCATGAAAGACATGCGAAGGCTCGCAACACGCTTCGAAAAACTCAGCCGCAACTTCCTCGCCATGATCCATATCTTCGCGATAAGACTATGGATCAATTGAGTCCACACCCTAGGCATCAAGATTCAGTATTGGATGATGCCGCCGTTACTCAGGGCTAAAGTGATTTCCCGTCACTTTCCTGGTATACGATTTATCTATCTTGATAGGTACGACCTAATCAACCAGGGCGTCTCCTACGAGATTGCTCGCCGGACAGAGCAATGGACCAAACTAAGTTCAGAAAGAGCGCTGGATTTCGACTCGATGAAGTTTGAACAAGCAGTCCGGTTTATTCTCCGAGAACGTTCATCCTGGCATCATTTCTTTGCATTGAATCAGATCAAGCCTCTGCGTCTGAATTATGAGGACTTAATCGATGACACAGACAGTACTTGCAAATCAATTTGTGCTCACGTAGGCATCGAGACGGACTGGGATTTCTCTTTACAGAAAGCGCGAATAAGAAAACAGGACATTCCAGAAAAGGAAGAGTGGGTACGCCGGCTAAGGGAGAAGGGTGGCTACTGATAGACGCATCGCTGTGGATTTGCCTATCTGCAGGAGTCCCTAACAAAGATCCATGAGTTCAGATCAAGAAAAAACCAATAAGAAAAGCCAGCAAGGTGGGCTGCGCTTCCAAACAATTGGCTACAACATCGCTTGGCCCGAGACAGAACTTCAGCACCCGTTCGATGTTGCCGTGGTTATGATCACGGTCTTGCGCCCCACACTCAGGCGAGCGGTTCAATCAGTATTCAATCAAAACTTCGCGGGGAGGATCCATATCCTGATCGGCGTGGACAAAGCTGTGAGCAGCCGAGAGCTTCTCAGCGACATTTTCGACTCCTGCCCACGAAACTGCCTGGTCACGCTCCTTAATCCCAGGTATTCGACGTCTGTGCGGCATGGAGGCTTATATCCAGCCCGCGACGGTGGCGCCTTGCGCACGGTCCTCAGTTACCTGGCCAACAGTCGCTACGTGGCCTACTTGGACGATGATAACTGGTGGCACAAGGATCACCTCTCTAGCATGCTCACCGTGATCCGCGACGTGGAGTGGGCGTTTTCCCTCCGCTGGTATGTGGATCCCGTCAATCATGTGCCCCTCTGCATCGATAGGTGGGAATCGGTTGGGCCAGATGCCGGCTTTTACCGCAAGCATCTCGGCGGTTTCGTGGACCCCAGTAGCCTCATGATCGACAAGCTCCGCTGCCACGGGGCGCTGCATTGGTGGACTACCCCGTGGCCCACCGACAAGAAGGGGATGAGCGCTGACCGTCATGTATTTTCGGTACTCAGCAAGAACCACGTCGTTGCGGGGACCGGAAAGGCCACTTGTTATTACACGCTGGATCCAAAAGACAGCTTGCATGCCCATCGTCGGCGCTGGATCCAGGAAACATTGCGGAAACAAAAAAGTAGGTCTCAAGGGACATAGTTTCACTTCCGGTTGCGCCCTGAATTGTTGGTTTTCAATCCTTGTCACCGCGCGGTCTGATGAGGCCTGCTCCGCGGGCCTTCGTCGCGTGGCCGCTGTCGAAGGGCCGCCCGCACAAAACCATGTGCTCGCACCCATTCCGCCTTCTCGGGAGATATCCACCGTATAAACTCAATGATGTTTGTGTGCTCCTTCGAGAGGTCACGCTCAATCAATGGCTCGTGGTACGCTACGCGGTTCCGCAAATCCAATATTTCCCCTAAATATCTGCTTCGACTCATTTGCCGACGTCGAGTGCGGCCCACCTTAATGTCCGCTCCGAGCCTGAAACGAACCCTGACACGGCAGCCTTCAGACCCAACCGCACCGCCCTTCAAGGGCCCGCCTCCCGCAAACTTCAGCCATAGCGGTGCATGGATTCCCCGTGCCGCCTGATCCACGCGCGGGCGCCGTCCGGGTCGTCGGTCAGCCGCGCCACGGCGCCCCAGAAGCGCGGTCCGTGGCCGCGGTAGGCGAGATGCGCCACCTCGTGGGCGACCACGTAGTCGAGCACCGCTTCCGGCATCATCACCAGACGCCAGGAGAACGAAAGGTCCCCGTTGGCCGAGCACGACCCCCAGCGCGAGCGGGTGTCGCGGATGGTCACGCGCCCCGGCGTGCGGCCCAGCCGCGCCGCCTTGTCCGCCACCCGGGCCGCGATCTCGCGCCGCGCCGTCCGGCGCAGCCAGTCGGTGAGCCGCCGGGCCAGGTGCTCGGGGCGGCCGGCGACTACGATCTCGCCGTCTTCGCGCCACACGGTGCCGCGCCGCCCCGGACAATGGCGCACCCGGTGGCCGACCCCGAGGACGGGCACCACCGCGCCGTCGGCGAAGGGCGTCCTCGGCGGCAGGGCGTCCAGGCAGTCGAGGATCCACCCGGCCTTGCTGCGCGCCAGCTCGACGCCGTCGCGCACCGCGACGCGGTTGGGCACGGTGACCACCACGCCGCCGGCGGCGGTGTCGATGGTCAGGACAAGGCGCCGGGCGCGCGCGTTGCGGCGCACCCTGAGCGGCACCGCGCGGCCCTCCAGGTCCAGGGTGAAGGTCTTGTCGCGGCTGTTGCGCGGCCCCGGCGCCGGCTCAATCCCGGGCCCCCAGGTCATGGCGCCGGCGGCAGGGAGAAGCCGGTGCCGGCGAGCGCTTCCATGAGCGCCGCCGCCTGGGCGTCGTCCAGGCGCGTGAGCGGCGGGCGGACGGTGCGCCACGCATCGTCGCCGGTATGGCGCGCCATGATCTCTTTTAACGCCGCGCTCAGGGGATAGGCGGCGATCACGGTGCGCACCGCCTCCAGGCGCCCGTGGGCCGCCTGGGCGCCGCCGTCGCGCCAGCCCGCATAGACCTCCGCCGCCAGGGTGCTGGCGACGTTGCCGACGGCGGTGATGCACCCGGCCCCGCCGGCCTCGAGCAGGGGCAGAAGCAGGTCGTCCCAGCCGCTGAACACGGCGAAGCCGGGCAGCGCCCGGGCGATGCGCGTCATGTTGTCGAGATCGCCGGAACTGTCCTTCATGCCGGCCACCGTGCCCGGGTAGCGCGCGAGCAGCCGTTCGATCAGGGCCTGGCCGATGGGGACCGCGGACATCTGGGGGAAGTGGTAGAGATAGACCCGCAGCCGCGCGTCGCCGACCCGCTCGATGACCTCGGAATACGCCGCGAACAGGCCGTCGTCGCTGACCTTCTTGTAATAAAAGGGCGGCAGCATCAGCACCCCGGCGACGCCCAGCTCCACCGCCCGGCGGGTCAGGGCCACGGTGTCGGGCACGGCGCAGCAGCCGGTTCCGGGAAGCAGCGTGCCGGCGGGAATGCCGGCCTCGGCCAGCCCTTCCAAGATGGCCAGGCGCTCGTCCACCGAGAACGCGTTGGCCTCGCCGGTGGTGCCGAGCACCGCCAGCCCGTCGCAGCCGTTGGCCAGCAGCCAGCGGCAATGGCGGGCCAGGGCCGCGTGGTCCGGCGCCAGCGCGGCGTCGAGCGGCGTCAGGACGGCGGCGAAGACGCCGCCAAGGGTGGGGGGGGTATCGCTCAAGGCTCGTTCTCCCCGGACGGATGTTAAAAAGCCTCGCTGAAGTCGCACTTTTTTTCATCGGGGACAAGGAGGAAAGAAGGCTTGGGGCGGCGAGGGAATTTTGTCTCCCTACTCGGGCCAACGGACGACGTGGTCCTCGAGGTCCCCGGCCAGCGCCTCGGGCACCGCGCGCCCGCGCACCGAGATGCCGGCCCGGTGCACGGTTTCGGGATCACCGGACACCAGCGGATGCCACCACTCAAGGTCCTTGCCTTCGCTGATCAGGCGGTAGGCGCACGTCGACGGCAACCACGTGAGGCGGGTTACCGTCCGTGCCGTCAGGACCACGCAGTCGGGCACGAAACGCTTGCGGTTGGCATAGTCGGTACAGCGGCAGGTGCCAAGGTCCAAAAGGCGGCAGGCGACCTCGGTGTAGCTGATTTCGCCGGTGTCGTCGTCCTCAAGCTTGTCCAGGCAACATTTGGCGCACCCGTCGCACAGGGATTCCCATTCGCCGCGCGTCATCTCGGCCAGGGTCTTGCGCCGCCAGAAAGGGTCCTCAGCCATCACCTTCACCGTCGATCAGTTGGACGAACGAGTCCATCACCCGGCCGTCGGTCAGCCCCGCCCTCCGGCGGCGGTGTCAAACGCGGCGTCGATGTCGTCGGGTCCACCCTTGGCCGAGGCGACCGCCGGGAACGCCCGGCCGAGCCCTGCCGGTGCCTGTCCGCCCGGTGATTCGCCTGGATGCGGCCCCGGCGTGTGCTACTCGGCCGCCACCTCCGTGCGCGCGGGCGCCAGCACCGCCGCCCGCGCCTCCAACGCTTCCGCTTCCTCGACGCGATCCAGGACGCGCAGCAGCGAGGCATAATTCATCAATCCCGAGATCAGGACGGGATGACCGGGCTCGAGGGCCTTTTCCTTGATTTCCAGGGCCCGCTTGAACAGGGGCTCGGCGGCCTCGAAGTTTCCCTGTTTCTTGTACAAAAGGGCCAGGTTGTTGAGGTCCGTGGCGACGCCGGAATGATCGGGCCCGAGGGTCTTTTCGTCGATGGCCAACGCCCGCTCGTACAGGGGCTCGGCGGCCTCGTAGTCGGCCTGGGAGTAATGCAGCAATGCCAGGTTATTGAGGCCCGTGGCCACGTCGGGATGATTCGCGCCAAGGGTGGATTCGAGAATCTTCAGGGCCTTCTCGAAGGACGCCGTCGCCGTCGCGTGGTCGCCGGCGTGATAGGCCGCGGTGCCGTGCTTGTTCAGGTATTCCGCCAGCAGGTCCTCGAACCCGCCGGGCAGCGCCTCCACGGCGTCCTGGTAGCACTGGGCGGCCCCGTCATAGGCCAGTTGCGCCAATTGCAGGTCCCCGGCCACCACCTTGGCCGCCGCCGCCGTGCGCAGACGTTTCCCGGCCGCTTCGCGCAACTCCTGCCCGGCGGCCGCATCGCTTTCGCCCGCCTGGCCCAACAGCGTCACCGCGCGGCCGAAGTCCCCCATATCCAGCGCCGCCCGCGCCTCCTCCAAAAAAGTCTGAACCTCCGGATCATCGGCGATAAGGGCGTGCAGTTTTTCCCGCAATTCACCGAATTGCCGGCCGAACTCCCGCATCTTGGCGTCCAGGTCCTTGGGCGAGACGTTCTTTTCCTCGAGAATTTTCCGGTAGCTGCGGAGCGCTATTTCCTCGAGCGAGGGTTTCTCGATCTGGGGCGCCGACACCTGGGCATCGGACTCCCCTTTGCCCGCACCGCTCCGCGGACGGCTCAACCACGCGCCAACCAGTGTTCCGAAAAAGGCGGCGCTACCGGCGACCAAGGCAATTTTGACCCACTCTTCTGCCAAGGCGATGCTGATCCACTCTGCCACGGTGACGCCGCCCAGCTGAGAAGATGTCGACGAACCCAGGTGTATATTCGCACAGCATGCATCCGGCGGCAACCACGCCGCGCGCATTTCCGTTGACGGAGCCGTCCCGGCCCTTTCATTCTCGAACCATGTTTACGTTCGGCCTTTCCGGCGGCGCCTTGGCGTTTGATTCGCTGGTCCTGTTGCTCATCGCCCTGGTTCTGGAAACCTACATCGGGAAGGTCCGATTCCTTTTAAAAACCGGCCGCCATCCGGCTCAGGTGTTCCACCGTCTGGTCACGGCCCTGGACCGCAAGCTCAACCGGGAGCGCCGCAGCCAGGTCGACCGGGCCCTGCGCGGGTTTCTGGTGGTGGTTTTCGTTGTCGCGGCGTGCGCCGCAACGGGCTGGGCCACCGCCTGGCTGACCCGGAACCATGCCTTCGGCTGGATCGTGGAGCTGGTCTTTCTTGTCATGCTGGTGGCGCAGCGCAGCGTCTACGGCCACGCGCGCGCCGTCGCGGACGCGCTTTTGACGCACGGGCAGGAACCGGCCCGCCGGGCCCTATCCCAAATGGCCGGGCCGAACGGCACGCAGCTGGACGAACACGGTGTCGCCCGCGCGACGATCGAACGCGTCGCCGAAAACATTTGCGCCGGTGCGGTGGCGCCCGTTTTCTGGTACGTGCTGTTGGGGTTTCCGGGCATCCTCGTCTACAAGGCGGTGAATTCCATGGACGCCATCATCGGCCACCGCACGCCCCGGTACCGCGCCTTCGGCATGACGGCGGCGCGGCTGGACGACGCGCTGACCGTGATCCCGGCGCTCCTTGCCGGCCTGTTCATCGTGCTCGCCGCGGTGATCGTGCCCACCGCCCGTCCCGGACGGGCCTGGACGGTGATGCTGAGCGACGCCGGCAAGCATACCTCGTTCAACGCCGGCTGGCCCGCGGGCGCCATGGCCGGGGCGCTGGATCTGGCGCTTGCGGGACCGCGCCGTTACGCCGAGCGCACGGTGAACGCGCCGTGGATCGGCGGCGGCAGCGCCCGCGCCACCGATCGCGACATCGGCCGGGCCCTCTATGTTTACGTCATTGCCTGCCTGATCAACGCCCTCGGGGTGGCCGTCATCGCCGTCGTCCGCCTGGGCGCGCAGGGATGACCACCGGCAAGGACCCGGCGGCGGCCTAGGGCGCGGCGAGGGCGGTCCGCAACGGCTCGGCCTTCGGGTTGCTGTACTTGTTTTCGAACACGATGGCGCGCGGCTCGGCGCCGGGCGCGTAGAAGGCCTCGTTGAGGTCCGTGCGCCGGACCAGGACAGCGCCCTCCAGGGACGCGCCGCCATAAAGGCCGAGAATCGAGTTGGCGAAGGCCAGGATATCGGGGCCGAGGGCGCTGGTGGTCGATGCCTCGATACCCATGCCGACCACGCCCACGGTGATGCCCACATCGGCGCCGAGCTTGGCCTGGTGCTCAAGGATGGCATTCAGGGCCTTGTCGCTGCGCAAGACCAGAACGATCTCGGTGTCCTGGAGGCCGATCTGCACGCCGAAGCTGGCGCCGGCCAAAGTGTAAAAGGCGGGATGGCTCCATACGCCCTCGGCGCCGCGGACGACAAGGACACCGTTGCCGCCCTCGCCGCCGACGAAATATCCGGCCTTGAACACCGAGGGCAGGACGACGATGGCCTTGGCGGTGGCGATTTCGCCTTTGAAGCCGGCCATCTGGGGGAGCGTCTTGAACCGTTCCACCGTGTCCGCCGCATTGTTCACCAGGTTGTCGGCCACGGTGGGCGGTGCATGGCGAAAGTCGGCGCAGGACGAAAGCCCCACGGCGGCGATACAAACAGCGGCGAGGAATTGAACACTTCGCATTCCGGAAACTCCCTGAACGCCGAAAGAAGCCCTGGGCGGGGGCACGGTAGCACAGGGGCCGGCGCGAAATCTAGCGCGTGGGAACGTTGACACCGACCACCCGCCAGGCGCCGCCGCGCCTGGCCGCCACCGCATCGCTGACGTGGTTGATCCGGGTCAGCGAAAGGTTGTCGACCTTGATCGAAAGCGCCTGTCCGGGCTCGAGGGCCAGGGCCAGGGTCAGGGCGCCCCGAATGGTGCCGCCGTGGGTGACGGCGACGATGTCGGCGCCGGCGTGGTCGGCGGTAAGGCGCCCCATGACGGCGGCGACCCGCCGGGCAAGGTCGGCGAAACTTTCGCCCCCCGGCGGCGCGTTCAGCCCCGGCGCGCGCCAGAACGCCTTGGACGCGGGATCGTCGGCGGCCTCGACGTCCTTCCACCGCAGTCCCTGCCACCGGCCGAAGTTCTGTTCCGCCAGGTCACTTTCGACGATGGACAGCCGCGCCGGCACGCCGGCGGCGGTGATCGCCTTCGCCGTGTCCACGGCGCGCGCCAGGGGACTGGTCACCCACACCGCGTCGGCGGGCAGGGCCGCCGCCAGCGCCTGGAACGCCCGCGTGTCCGAGGTGTCGCAGGGAACGTCGTCCTGGCCGTGGATGCGGCCTCCGTTCCCGACCACGGGTGCATGGCGCACCCACCACCACCGCGTCACGCCGGTCATCGGCCCGTCATCTCACTCGCCCTGCTGCATAAGCAGGCCGCGCTGGCGCGCCACATGGGCCATATACAGGAAGAAGGCGCAGGCGAGGGCCAGATAGAGCACGTTCAACGCCACCGCGCCGAGGAAAAGGTCGACGCGGAAGACATCGTCGAACAGCACCGAGCGCATGCCCTCGAACACGTGGGCCGACGGCAGGGCCCAGGCCAGCGGCTGGAGCCAGCCGGGAAGCGAATCGATGGGATAGTAGATGCCGCTCAGCGGCGCAAACAGAAAGACGCCGAGCCAGCACAGGCTCTCCGCGCCCAGGCCGTAGCGCAGCACCAGGGCGGACGCCACCAGGCCCACGGACCAGCCCATGACCAGAAGGTTGGCGAAGAATGTGATCAGCGGCGGCCCCAGCTTGAACACCCAGACGTCGTAAAGGGGCAGGGCCAGGAGCGCCGCCGGGGTAACGCTGATCAGGGTGCGGATGAAGCTCATGATCAACAGCGAGGCCACCAACTCGTGAACGCGCAAGGGACTGACGAACAGCTGGCCCAGGTTGCGCGCCCACATCTCCTCGGTGAAGGGCAGCGATACGCCCAGGTTCGCCCGGAACAGGACGTCCCACAGCAGCACCGCGCTGATCAGGACGCCGGCCGCCTGGGCCACCCAGGAGCTGTGCTGGACGAAGAAGACGGTGATGAACCCCCACAGCAGCATCTGCATCATGGGCCAGTAGGCGAGCTCGAGAATCCGCGGCCACGAGCGGCGCAGGACGTAGAGATTCCTGAGAATCATGGCGCCTATGCGCTGCCACGAGAACAGGACCGCCGGCGCGTGGATGTCGCGGGCCGCCCTCACCGGGCCGCCGGCAGGACGTTTCCGTCCTTGCCGTCCCCGGCGGCGCGGCGAATCCGGCCGCTCCTTCGGTGGCGGGCGATGTCCAGGAACACTTCCTCCAGGGTGTTGCGGCCGTAACGGGTAATCAAATCCGCCGGCGACCCGCGATCGACGATTTTCCCTTCGCGCAGCATCTCCACGTGGTCGCACAGGCGTTCCACCTCGGCCATGTTGTGCGAGGCCAGCAGAATGGTCGCCCCGGTCCGCTGCCGGTAGCTTTCCAGGTAGCCGCGCACCCAGTCGCTGGTGTCGGGATCGAGGGACGCCGTGGGCTCGTCCATGAGCAGCAGCCGGGGCTCGTTCAACAGGGCCTTGGCCAGCGCCACCCGGGTCCTCTGGCCCGCCGACAGGGTGCCCGTGGAGCGGTCGAGAAAGGCAGAGATTTCCATGTCCCGGGCGATCTTCGCCACCCGCTCGCGGGCCTGGTCGAGCCCGTAGAGATGGGCGTAAACGGTCAGGTTCTCGGCCACGCTCAGGCGCTTGGGAAGGTCCACGTAGGGCGACGAGAAGTTCATGCGCGGCAGCACCCGGTAACGGTGCCGCAGCATGTCTTCGCCGAAGACCGTGACCGAACCCGAGGTCGGCAGGAGCAACCCAAGCAGGATGGCAAGGGTCGTCGTCTTGCCGGCGCCGTTGCCGCCGAGCAGCGCCGTGATCGAGCCTTCGGCGACCGAGAAGCCGATGGAATCGACGGCGGTGACCTCGCCGAAGCGCTTGGTCAGATTGTCGACGGTGGCGACGGGGGTTGCCGAAGATCCGGTCATGGACAGGTTTCAGCCGGGGCCGGGACCGCGCATGGCGGGGCGGCCGAACCGGACCAGGACAAAGCGGAACGACGCACGCGAACACTCCCTTGGCATCGACTATGGCACGGGTATGGAACGGGGAATTTAGCAGAATGCGGGGGAACGAGGGGCGTTATTGCGGGCGCCGGACGGAATGGGGGCGCCAGGATGGATACCTAGAGCATTTCAAGATTTGGTAGAGCCATATCCGGCGTGGGTAATGAAGTTCTCGCATTCGCCAGGGGTGAATTCGTCGAGCGATTGGGCGATGACCTGCCACAGATCGTCGACGCTTCGCGCGGCGGCCTTGCGCAATAGGGCCTTGAGCTTCGAGAAGGCGAGTTCGATGGGATTGAGGTCGGGGGAATAGGACGGCAGGTAGAGCAGGAAAGCGCCCACCGCCTTGATCGCTTCGCGCACACCTGCAACCTTGTGGCTGGACAGGTTATCCATGATGACGATGTCGCCGGGGACTAGGCTGGGCGCGAGCATCTGCTCCACATAGGCCTTGAAGGCGGCACCGTTCATGGCGCCGTCCAGGACCATCGGCGCGGTGAGGCCAGTCGTCCGCAAGCCGGCGACGAAGGTCGTGGTCTTCCAATGCCCCCAGGGGATCGCCGCGTGCAGGCGCTGGCCTTTCAGGCTGCGTCCCCGAAGCCGGGCCATGTTGGTCCTGGCCCCCGTTTCATCAACAAAGACAAGCCGTTCCGGCTTCAGCCAGGTTTGCCAGTTACGCCATCGCCGGCGCTTGGCCACCACGTCGGGGCGTTCTTGTTCCGCCGCGTGGGCGGTTTTTTTTATACCTGTAACCGAGCGCGGCCAATGTTGTGTTGATGGCCTGAAGGGAAATCCGGATGCCCTTGGCGGCCAAGCGGCCTTGCAATTCCATGAGTGTTACGTCCGGCTGCGAAGCCATCACCGCGTGCAGCCAGTCTGTCTCCCCAGAAAGGCGGCGCTTCTTCCGCCCGCCGAGCCGACGCGGCACAAAGCTCCCCGTATCAAGCCAACGCCGTACCAGCTTGATCGCGCTCGACGGGCTTACATCGAAACGCCGAGCCGCCTCCCGAGCCGAGGCCCCCGCCGATACCGCCGCGATGATCCGACGCCGAAGATCAAGTGAATGCGCATACGCCATCTGGTCCCTCCACACAATCTATCCACAACATCATGTGAAGACAGAGAATCAGATGCGTCGATTCTTCGCAACCTTGAAATGCTCTAGCGGCCCGCAAGGTGGCCTCGGGCGCCATGTTCGAGCAGACGGAGCGGCTGGCGCAACTGGGCCGGGACGTGGACCTGTCGGTGGCCGAGGCGGCGTTGGCGGCGTTCGAGTCTCCGGCCGACT
>JACZWD010000215.1 GCA_022572335.1 Pseudomonadota bacterium | reverse complement strand
TACACCTGGCTGATGTGCGGAATCTCGTAGATACCGACCAGTCCATCGATTTCCACCCGCGCCTCGGCCTCCTCCCAGACCTCGCGGGCGGCGCCTTCGGCCGTCGTCTCGTTGAGCTCCATGAAACCGGCCGGAATGGTCCAGAAGCCCTTGCGCGGCCCGATCGCGCGCCGGCACAGGAGGACCTTGCCCTCCCACAGGCACACGGCGCCGACGATGATCTTGGGGTTGTCATATTTGATGTAGCCGCAATCGGGACAGACCAGCCGTGTCTTCGTGTCCCCCTCGGGCACGACTTCGACGGAAGGGCCAATTGTTGTCCGATCGCCGCCCATGGGAACAAGTGTGGCCCGCGGGCCGGGCCCAGGCAAGGCGGAAAAGCGTTATACGGGATGTCACAACCATTGTGGCGACCCCTGCCCAGGCACCCCATAGGCACCGGGAGCCGACGCTCCGATCCCGTTCCCGGGCATCTTTATCCACAAACGTCGAATTTTGTTTCTATAATGGCCGCAACAATGAAAATCGGCACGCCGGGTTTTTGGGGGGGGACATGGCAGAGGACCACGATCTCCGCGAGATTTTTGCCGACACCACGGCCGCCGGACGCCGAGAGCGGACCTTCCTGGGCGGCATCAATTTCTCCACACGCGCAGTTCTTCTTGCCCTTGCCGGTCTTGTCGCGATGGTTGCAGCCGGCGGGGTGTATTACTTCGCCGACCAAAAATTCTCGGCGGCGGCGCGCCAATCGGCCGCCGCGCGGGAGGTGCGGGCGCTTACCGCACGGCTCGAAAAAGGTCTGTGGCAAATCCGCGGCGACGAGAAGGACTTCCTGCTACGCCGGGACCCCCGCTCCGTGGAACGCTATGACAGGACCGCGGCCGCGTTGAACGGTGTGCTGGGCAGCCTTTACGCCCGGCCCGACATCGGTTTGGCCAGCGAGCACATCACCACCCTGGACGAAGGCCTGGCCCAATACACGACGGAGTTTGGCAACGTCGTCGATGGGACGAAGGCGCCCGCTCCCGGTGCGACCGACGATCTTGCGCGGCGGTTGGCCAAATCGGCCCGGGACTTCGAATCCACGGTCGCCAAAACCAACTCGGCCAACCTCAAGGACGTGGTGGCGCGCATACGCCGGCATGAAAAGGATTTCATACGGCAAGGCGCGACCAGGGACCTGGCGCGCATCAACGAACGCTCGGAGGAATTCGGCCTTTTGCTGGCCTCCTCCCCCGTGGCGGAACGGGATAAGTCACGGATCAGGGATCTCCTGAAATCCTATCAGGCGAACCTGACGGCGTACGCCAGGGCCAAAATACCCTGGAAAATGAGCATCACCCGGCTCGACGACATTTTCACCTATATGACCCCGAGCGTGGACGGCCTGGCCACCTTCGCCGAGGACGGCTTGGCCGCCGCCGCCCGGGGAGCAGAGGAAGCGCGCACCTTTGCCCGGATGTTGGTGGCGGGCGGCGGCGGCGCGATTTTGGCCCTGTTGACCCTGGTCGGCATCGTCATCGTGCGCAGTATCACCACGCCCGTGCGCGCCCTCGCCCACGCCGCCAACAGATTGGCCGACGGCGACGGGAACGTCCTCCTTCCCGCCCTCGGGAACAGTGACGAGGCGGGCGAACTGGCCGCCGTCTTGACCGTCTTCGGGGAGAACCAAGGGGAAATCGGGCGGCTTCGCGAGCAGGTGGCGGCCCTGCGGGCCGAGCTTGAAGAGAGCGAGGCCGCGTTGGACAGGTTCGAGGATGTGGAAATGCGGGGTGGCGATGGCGCCGGCCCGCCCGTGCACCGGGGCCCCGAGCCCGTCAGCGTCGGGGAGGCGGCGTCGGGACTGATCCTGTCCGGACCCATTTCGGCGATCAGCCGGCAGTTGGCCGAGTCCAGCCGAAGCGTCTCGACCAAGGCCTACGAAGCGGAAAGGACCGGCACCCTGATCAAGAGCCTTGGGGACGCGGCGCGGAGGATCGGTGAGGTGGAAACGCTTCTGTCCGCCATTGGCGAGCAAACCAACTTCCTGGTCCTCAACTCCGCCATGACGGAGGACCTGAACGACGAGGCGAACAAACATCTCGTGGTGCTTTCCACCGGCAACAAAACCGCCGCCGATCAAAGGGCCTCCACGGAGGTGATCGTTCGCCGCCGTTTGGACGCCATCCGCACGACGGCCGACGAGGCGTCGCGCGCGATCAAGAGCATCGCCGAGTCCGTCGCCGAGGTGAAAGAGGTGGCGATGGATGTCGCCGCGTCGTCCTCGGCCGAAGCGCTGGCGATGACGACGGCGCTTCTGGCCCAGTCCGAGTGCCTGCGCCGGATGCTCGATGACCTTGCGGGGAATTTCCAGGGCGCCACGGACGAGGCCCCATTGCCCGGCCCCGGGATCCACGAAACGACACCCACACCGCTGCCGCGCCAGCGCGAGCCCGGGTAAACCCAAGAAGCGGCGCCGCCCGCCCAGGCCCTTGGTATCAATCCCGGGCCGGGCGGGTTTTGGCACTCGTCAATCCGCTGCCCGCAACGCGGCGACGCCGGGCAGGACCTTGCCCTCCAACCATTCGAGGAAGGCGCCGCCGGCGGTCGACACATAGGTGAAGCCGTCGCCCACCCCGGCCTTGGCCAGGGCCGCCACGGTGTCGCCGCCGCCGGCGACGCTGATCAACCTGCCCTCTGTGGTCAGCCGCGCCACGGCGCGGGCCAGCGCGGTGGTTGCGGCGTCGAACGGCGACACCTCGAAGGCGCCGAGAGGACCGTTCCACACCAGCGTCCTGCAGCCCTCCAGCCGGTGCACAAACTCTCCCACCGATGCCGGACCGAGGTCCAGGATCATGGCGTCGGGGGGGATCGCGTCCACGGGCACGGTCTGGCTTTCGGCGCCCTCGGCGAATTCCCGCGCCACCACGGCGTCCACCGGCAGCGCGATGTCGCAGCCCGCCCTGGACGCCGCCGCCATGATGGCGCGCGCGGACTCGGTCATGTCGGGCTCGCACAGGGACCGGCCCACGTTCACCCCCCGGGCCAGCAGGAAGGTGTTGGCCATGGCGCCGCCGATGATCAGCAGGTCCGTCTTGTCCACCAGATGGCCCAGGGCGTCCATCTTGGTGGAGATCTTGGCGCCGCCGACCACCGCCGCCACCGGGTGCCGGGGCTCATCCAGGGCGCTGGCCAGGGCCTCCAGCTCCGCCTGCATCAGCCGCCCCGCCGCCGCCGGCAACAGGCGCGCGATCGCTTCCGTGGAGGCATGGGCCCGGTGCGCGCACGAGAACGCGTCGTTGACATAGACGTCGCCCAGGGCCGCCAGTTCCTTGGCGAAGGCCGGGTCGTTCCCTTCCTCTCCGGCGTGGAAGCGCAGGTTTTCGACCATGACGATGTCGCCCACGGCCATGGCCGCGGCCACCGTGGAGGCGTCCGGCCCGACGCAGTCGGCGGCGAAGGCCACCTCCCGCCCGCCGAGGGCCGCGCCCAGCGCCGCCGCCACCGGGCGCAAGCTGAGCGAGTCCACCACCCGGCCCTTGGGGCGGCCCAGATGCGACATGACGATGACGCGCCCGCCCTTGTCCGCCAGCTCGACCAGCGTCGGCACGGTGCGCGCGATCCGGGTGGCGTCCGCGACCTCGCCGTCCTTCATCGGGACATTGAGGTCGGCGCGGACGAGAACCCGCTTTCCCGCGACATCCAGATCGTCGATGGTCCTGAACCTAGTGGCCTGCATCAGCTAAATTGTACCCCTACGACGGCGTTGCGAGGTTTCCGGCTAGGAGCGCGTCGCGCCTTGGTGTGCATGCACCACAAGCGGCGCGCGACGACGTCCGGAAGCCTCGCAACGCCGCCCTTCGGGTCGCTTTTCCCGTCCCCT
>JACZWD010000214.1 GCA_022572335.1 Pseudomonadota bacterium | reverse complement strand
CCGACGGGCCGGATACGCGACCGCAACGGCGGCTTACCAAGGCTTTCGGACGGCGTCGCGCACGCTTCGCGATGCCCCGCATCGCCACAGCGCACGCTTAGGGCCGAAAACCTTGGTAAGCCGTCTCTATGGGTCATGATCAGCGTCCCTTGGTATAACACCCGAGATCGGCCAAACCCGAGGCATTGTCAGAGCTTCGAGCTCGTTAATCTGACTGGGCGTCGATCTTTCGGATTCCATCAGGGCCAGCGGTCAGCGTACCGCAGCGGAAAGGCCGGATACATGACTGCAAGCTCTACCGCCGTTTCAAGTCAGTTTTTCCCTTGCAACACCGGGGGCGTCCATACGTGACATTGCCCTGGTGCGAACGCAAAGTCGTGCTAACGTCCGGGCGCCGCATGTGCCCCTTGGGGAAACGCCGGTCCCGGCGCCGCGACGGGCGCGACAATCCCACCCGGGAGGTGGACGATGTACGAAGACCTAGCCCTTTATATCGACGGAGAATGGTGCCAGGGCAGCACCGGCGAGTCCGAAGACGTCATCAATCCGGCGACGGAGAAGGTGCTGGGGGTCCTGCCCCACGCTTCGCCGGCGGACCTGGACCGGGCGCTGGACGCTGCGGACCGGGGGTTCAGGACCTGGCGCGCCGTGAAACCCCTGGAGCGGGCCGGGATCCTCAAGCGCGTCGGCGAGTTGATCCGCGCCCGCGCCGACCGCATCGCCCGGATCATGACCCTCGAACAGGGCAAGCCGCTGCCCGAGGCCCTGGCCGAGGTCCAGATCACCGCCGACAGCTACGAATGGGCGGCCGAGGAATGCAAGCGCACGTACGGCCGTGTCATCCCTTCGCGTTTCGACGGCACGCGCATGATGGCGGTTTACCAGCCCATCGGCCCGGTGGCGGCGTTTTCGCCGTGGAACTTCCCCGCCCTGATGCCCGGCCGCAAGGTCGCCACCGCACTCGCCGCGGGCTGCTCGGTGATCGTCAAGCCGGCCGAGGAAACGCCGGGCACGGCCATCGCCATCGTTCGGCTGTGCGAGGAGGCGGGCGTACCCAAGGGCGTGGTGAACGTCGTCTTCGGCGTCCCGGCCGACGTGTCCGAACACCTGATTCCGTCGCCGGTGATCCGCAAGATCTCGTTCACCGGATCGATCCCGGTGGGCAAGCACCTGGCCAAGCTGGCGGCCGAGGGCATGAAGAAGGTGACCATGGAGCTCGGCGGGCATTCGCCGGTGGTGGTCTTCGACGACGTGGACGTGGAGAAGGTCGCCCGGATCACCGCCGCCGCCAAGTACCGCAACGCGGGCCAGGTGTGCATCGCCCCCAGCCGGTTCTACGTGCACGACTCCGTGCACGACGGCTTCGTCGAGAAGTTCGTCGAGATATCCAGGTCCCTGAAGCTCGGCGACGGGCTGGACGACGCCACCCGGATGGGGCCGATGGCCAATCCGCGCCGGATCGAGGCCATGGAGGACTTCGTCGCCGATGCGCGCGACCACGGGGCGAAGGTGCACTGCGGCGGCGCGCGGCAGGGCAACCAGGGCTTCTTTTTCGAGCCCACCGTGCTTACCGACGTGCCCGACGACGCCAAGGTGATGCGGCTGGAGCCCTTCGGACCGCTGGCCCCCATCGTCCGCTTCGAGTCTTTCGACGAGGTGGTCGAGCGGGCGAACAGCCTGCCCTACGGCCTGGCGGCCTACGCCTTCACCACGTCCTCCCGTCGGGCGATGGACATCGCCGACGCGCTGGAAGCCGGGATGGTGGCCGTCAACAGCATGATCGTCGCCTCGCCCGAGACCCCGTTCGGCGGCGTCAAGGAAAGCGGCGTCGGCCACGAGGCCGGGATCGAGGGCGTGCTCGAGCACATGGTCCTCAAGATGATCTCCCAGACCGGCGCCTGAGGGCACGGGTACCGGCGCGACGAAGCGCCGGCACGCGGGAACGGCGGCCGTGGCCCGACGACCGGGCGCACCGTCGCCGTGCGCCGCGGGCAGGCCCGACCGCCAGGCTCAGTCGAGCATGAGTTCCATGCCCTCGCGGGCGACCACGGTGCCCGACCAAGCTTGCTTGGCCTCGGCCTCCACCTTCTCCATGAAGGCGTCGTCGTGGTCCGGGTCGTGGTGGAAGATGGCGAGGCGCTTGACGTTCGCCGCCCGGCTGAGGCGCACGGCTTCTTGCCACGTGGAATGGCCCCAGCCCACCTTGGCGGGGAATTCGTCGTCGGTGTAGGTGCAATCGTAAATCAGCAGGTCCGCCCCTTCGATGAGGCCGAGGATGTTGGCGTCGGGCTTGCCCGGGACGTGTTCGGTATCGGTGACGTAGCACGCCGCCTTGCCGCCGTATTCGATGCGGTAGCCGGTGGCCCCGGTGGGGTGGTTGAGGGGCGCCGTCCTGACCTTCACGTCGGGATACAATTGGAACGATTCGCCGGCCGTGAAGTCCTCGAAACGGAGATTGGCCTTCATGGCGTCGAGGGGCACGGGAAACGTGGGAGCGGTCATCTGGCTGGCGAGGACGTCCTGGATACCGACGCCGCCCGTCAGGTGCCCGGCCATGATGTGGACGGTGCGCTTGGCGTCGAAGGCCGGGGCGAAAAAGGGAAACCCGTTGATGTGGTCCCAGTGGGTGTGGGTCAGAAGCATGTGGGCCTCGCGGACGTCGTCGCTGAGGAATTCGTGGCCCAGCCCGCGGATGCCGGTCCCCGCGTCGAGCACGAAGCGGCGGTCGCCCAGGTTCACTTCGATGCAACTGGTGTTGCCACCGTACTTGACATACTGGGGCGAGGCGCACGCGATGCTGCCGCGCACCCCCCAGAACTTCACCGTAAACGGCATATTACCCCCTCCGTGGCCGAAAGGCGTTGAAAAACCTCAGCCCTCCCGGTCCGCCGCGTCCCCAGCGCCTTGATTTCGCGCCATTCTCCCATGCCTACACGGGTGTGGCTGTGACGGTCGTCACAGGCCATTTATCGGGATTCCGGCGCCACCGTGAGCCCGGTTCCCACCTCCAGGCCCAGGTCGGCATCCGCCTGTCCCAGGTTGACCGCGATTTCCACCAGACCATTGGCGTTTTCATACCAGAACGGGCGCCCCGGCGGAACGTCGGAAAAGGTGCCGGCCCGCGCCAGGCGGTGGCCGGCGACGAGGATTTGGGCGTCGGCGGAAACCGTGGCGGCGCGAAGCCCGGTCAGCGCGTTGCCGAAACCGTCGATGTAGATGACCTCGGCCAGATCGTCGGGCCAATCGCGGCGCCGGATGCCGTCCACGGGACGCTCGTCCCCCGGGGGCGCCTCCCCGCGGCCGATGCGGGCCGCAACCGGGGCGAACAGGTCGCGGCCGTGGAAGGTAGCGGCCAGGCGGCGGGGACGCCACGTGATCTCCCACCACCGGGGCTCGTCCCGGGCCCGCCGGACGATAAGCTCGAACAGGCCGTTGTCGGGGCCCACGTACCAGCGCCCGTCGGCGCGCAGCACCCCCGGCGTCCGCGCCCCGCCCACCCCCGGATCGACCACGCACAGGAACACGCATTCGGCGGGAAACTCGTCCACATAGGCCGGCAACAGGTAGGCGGCGGCCCTCGGGTTATGGGCCGGAGCGTCGGCGAAGAGGTCGATGATGTCGGCCTCGGGTGCTTCGCGGCGGAGCACCGCCTTGACCTGCCCGGTGTACGGGCCGGCGAGGCCGAAATCGGTGAAGAGGACGATCATGGGAGAAATTCTAACAGTATTGAGTATGGGTATAATACCAAGGGGCGCTGATCATGACTCATAGAGATCGCGTAGGCGGCTCGTCGGGCAGGAGGAAAGTTTCAGGCGATGCGGCGCATCGTCGAAACTTTTCGACGCCCTCCGACGGGCCGCATACGCGACCGCAACGGCG
>JACZWD010000039.1 GCA_022572335.1 Pseudomonadota bacterium | reverse complement strand
ATCATGACCCGACGAGCCGGCTTACCAAGGTTTTCGGCCCTAAGCGTGCGCTGTGGCGATGCGGGGCATCGCGAAGCGTGCGCGACGCCGTCCGAAAGCCTTGGTAAGCCGCCGTTGCGGTCGCGTATGCGGCCCGTCGGAGGGCGTCGAAAAGTTTTGACGATGCACCGCATCGCCTGCAACTTTCCTCCTACCCGACGAGCCGCCTACGCGATCTCTATGAGTCATGATCAGCGCTCCTTGGTATAAAAGCCTGATTACGGCGCTCATCCTGCTGCCCGGCAACGCGCTGGTCTTCATCCCGGCGCTCATCGTCTGGGTGACGCGGGAGACGCCGTTCGCCGCCCAAACGGCGGGGCCGTCGCGGGTGATTTTCTGGGTCGCCGCCGCCGCCGCCGCCAAGGGGTTTATCCTCATGGCCTGGACGATGCGCGATTTCCTGGCCCACGGGAAGGGCACGCCGGCACCCTGGGCGCCGCCGCAAAGGCTGGTCGTGCGCGGCCCCTACCGCCATGTGCGGAACCCCATGATCTCCGGCGTTATTCTGGCGCTCCTGGCGGAATCGCTGATCCTCCGGTCCCTGCCGGTGGGCCTGTGGCTGGCGGTCTTCGCCGCCGCCAACATGATCTACCTGCCGCTCAGGGAGGAGCCCGGGCTGGAGAAACGCTTCGGCGACGCCTACCGGCAGTACAAGGCCAACGTGCCGCGCTGGTTTCCCCGGATGAGCGCCTGGCGCCCGCCGGACGGCGGCTGATCGGCGGCCGCCGGCCAAAGTCCCGGTTTCGGTATCGACAGGCAATCGGGTTCCGATGAACGGCCCGGGGGTCGCGGGGGCGCCCCCCGCATTTCCAGTGCCCAGGGGGACACCCCCCGGTGCCCCCCGGGGGTCGCGGGGGCGCCCCCCGCATTTCCAGTGCCCAGGGGGACACCCCCCGGTGCCCCCCCCCGGGGGTCGCGTCCCTACTCCCTCAGCTCGAACATCATCAACAGCGTCCGCTGGGCCGGGTTATAGTTGTCGTCGGAAACGACGTAGATCAGGGTCTTGCCGCCGGGGCCCCGGCGCGCGTCCACCCCTTCGAAGTTGTCCACGGTCAGGGGCGGCCTGATCTCCGCCAGCACCCGGCCCTGGAGCCGGGCGCCGGGGCGGATGGTGGCGCTGTCGATGCGCACCAGGCGGACGGCGACGCCGCCGCGCAGGGTGAACCGGCGCTCGACGACGACCACGTCGCCGCCGGGAAGGGTCGCCGCGCCGGTGGGCGAGAAGCCGTCCCGGGTGGCGTAGGTGAGCACCGACCATCCCTCTTCGTCGCTGATCCAGCCGACCACGGCGTCCCCGGCGCCGTACTTCTCGGTGAGGGCGAGCAGGCTGCCGTCGTCGAGCATGGTCAGGGCCTCGATGCCGCCGTTGCGCGGCGCCTTCTCCAACTCGATGGGCGGCGGCAGGGGCTCCGGCACCGCCACGCCGGGAAAATAGCGCCACAACCGGTGCCGACGCTCGAAGGCGACGATGATCTCCCCCTCGGCGCCGGGGGCCAGGGATTCGGCGTCCGCTTCCGCCACGCCGCTCAGGGCCCGGCCGTCGAGGCCGCTCATGGTGGTGAGCTCCCCACCGCGCACCCCGGCCAGGTCGCCCCTTTCGTCGTAGACCAGCCGGGCGCTGAAGCGGAAACCCCGGTCGGACAAGGCCAGCATGTGCCCGCGGTCGATGCTGACGGCGAGGGCCGACAGGCCGCCGAAGCGGGGATCGGGCGATGTCAGCACCAGCCCGCCCCGATAGCGCAGCGCGCCGACGGTCGTCTGTTCCGGGACTTCCTCGTTCAGGGGAACGGTCCGCGCATCGACCTGTATGGACTGCGCGTATGCCGGCCCGTGGGCGGCCGCGAACAGCAATACCAGGGCGAGGGCGGAGGCGGGAAGGCGCAGGGTGTTCATGGTTCCTTGTAGTGCGGGCCGATACCGAAAGTCAAAATGCCCCGGTCGTTTTGACGTTCGGTGTGAGCCGGAAGGACGACCCCAGCCCTGGCGTTCTTCAACGCCAACCTGTGAACGGTCAGGGGGCCGGACGGGCGCGGCGGCGCCACCATTCCCGGCCCTCGGTGTGTTGCCAGGCGATGAAGAAGGGGATATCGGGGAGGATCTCCCGTGCCCGGGTGGCCAGGGAAATCGCCAGCATCAAATCGGCCGGCAGGCCGAGCAGGATGCCGACGCCGATGTAGCCGCCCTCCTGAACACCCAGGCCGGCCGGCACGGCGAAGGAGACGCCGCGCAGGCCGTCGACCAGGCCTTTGATCAGCACCGCCTCGGCAAGGCCGATGGGATGGCCCATCAGATGGGCGGCCAGCAGCACCTCGCCGACCAGGATAAGGCGCCCGGTCAGGCGCAGCGCGCAGCCGAGCGCGACGGCGCCGGGCCGGCGGTAGATGGCCCTGATCGCCGCGTTCAGGTCCGCCGCGCCGCGGACAAGCTTCTCCCAGTACTCGGTCCCGGCCGCCTTCGCCGCGGCGCGGGCGAAAAAGGGGACGGTGGCGCCAACCTGAACCGCGATAAAGCCGCCGATGCCGAGCGCCAGCACCACGGCGCCGATGAGGGCGCCGGTCACCACCTTTCCGTCGGGGGCCACCGTGGCCAGGATGGCGATGCCGGTGAGGGACCAGACGAGAACGACGATGGCCTGCACGGTCTTGTCGACGACCGCCGTGGACGCCGTGTCGACGCCGGGGACGGACCACAGGGTCAAAACCCGCGCCTTCACCACCTCGCCGCCGATGGTCGCCACCGGCAGCAGCGAATTGACCGCCGCCCCCATCCACGACGCGGCCAGGGTCCGCGCCACCCCGGGCCGGCGGCCGGCCGGGAACAGCCGGCGCCACGCCTCGGCCCCCAGCAGTTGATGGGGCGGCGCAAACAGACAGACCAGAAGGAGGCTCCAGCCGGCCTCGCCCAACAGCCCGATCACCGTCGCCACGCCCTGCCAGGCGAACAACAGAACGAGGGCGGCCAAGCCGATCAGCAGGCCGATCACGGACGACGTTTTCATCGGTGTCGTATTACAGACTAAGGGGCCGCGGTTCCAGTGATCCCGGTGACGGCGCGCCCGTCAACGCCGGGCCGGGGCCGGCACCGTCGGCGACGCCGGAACCCTACCGACCCGAAGTGCGGGGCGCCGGAGCCCCCCGCAGCAATCCCTCGGTACTAAGGTCTTCGTCCAGGTCCGGCCAATGGATGCCGTATCCGGCGCCGGCAATTTCCCAGCGAGCCAGTTGTTCGGGGTCGGCGTTGGCGAGACGAGGGTACCATGCAAGGGGCACGGCGATCGTGCGCCCATCCATCAGCTGGACACTCAGTGTGTCCGCGCCGATTGTGACCTTCTTTACCCGTTCATCGGCGCCGACCGCCAAAATGCCCATTCCATGCCTCCAAAAAGGACCCTTGATGTTCGGCCACTACGCCTTGCAGAGTCCGAAGCTCCCGCGGACTGAATCCGAAATTCCGTGCCAGAGCCACGGGTTAAAGCCAGAATTTCGCGGACGACGACCCGTGGTCCACGTGAACATGGGGTGGTTCATTCGGTTCATGACTGTAAAAGTAAAACCGGTGACCTTTCCATCGTAACACTGTTGGCATTGTGTTGGCACCAAAGGTTAACGATTTCGCGCTCCGGCGCGAATCCTAATGCATCGCCGCCCGGCGGCGCCGGCGTGCCGGCCGTCTGGGCTCCTCGTCGAACAGGTCGCTCATGTTCTGCATCATGGTGCCGCCGAGCTCGTCGGCGTCGACGATGGTCACCGCGCGGCTGTAATAGCGGGTGACGTCGTGGCCGATGCCGATGGCGGTCATCTCCACCGGCGAGCGCGCCTCGATCCAGCCGATGACCGTGTGCAGGTGCTGCTCCAGGTAGTTGCCGGGATTGGCCGAAAGGGTGGCGTCATCGACCGGCGCGCCGTCGGAGATCACCATCAGGATGCGGCGCTGCTCGGGCCTGGCCAGCAGCCGGCTGTGGGCCCACAGCAGGGCCTCGCCGTCGATGTTCTCCTTGAGCAGCCCCTCGCGCAGCATCAATCCCAGGTTCCTGCGCCCCCGCCGCCAGGGCATGTCGGCGCTTTTGTAGATGATGTGGCGCAGGTCGTTCAGGCGGCCGGGGGTCCCCGGCTTGCCGTCGGCGACCCATTTCTCGCGCGACTGGCCGCCCTTCCAGGCGCGGGTGGTGAAGCCCAGGATCTCCACCTTCACGCCGCACCGCTCCAGGGTGCGGGCCAGGATATCGGCGCTGATGGCGGCCACCGTGATCGGCCGGCCGCGCATGGAGCCGGAGTTGTCGATCAGCAGGACGACCACGGTGTCGCGGAAATCGGTCTCCTTCTCCATCTTGAAGGACAGGGGATGGACCGGGTCGACGACGACCCGGGCCAGGCGCCCGGCGTCGAGCAGGCCTTCCTCCAGGTCGAACTCCCACGAGCGGGTCTGCTTGGCCAAAAGGTGGCGCTGCAGGCGGTTGGCGAGCCGTGACACGACGCCTTGCAGTTGGGAAAGCTGTTGGTCCAGTTGCGCGCGCAGGCGGGCCAGTTCGTCGGCCCCGCACAGCGAGTCGGCCTCCACGACTTCGTCGAACGCGGTGCAGTACGCGTGGTAGGCCGGTTCCCGGAGTTCCGCGTTGTGCGGCCAGCGGGGACGCCAGCGCGTCGGGCCCGCCGGGTCTTCGTCGCCTTCGGTGAGCCGGTCGTCGGCGACGACGGCCTGGGCGTCGTCGTCGGTGGCGTCGGCCGGTTCGCCGGGCACGGACTCCGGGGCCATCATCTCCGCGTCCCGGGACTGGGGGTCGGTGTCGCGCGTTTCGTCGTCGCTTTCTTCCTCGTCGCGGTCCCGGCGCGCGGCGTCCTCGTCGATCAGGCCGAGAACCCGAATCATTTCGGCCACGGCCGCCGCGAAGGCGTCTTGGTCGTGCACGCACGTGCCCAGCAGGCGAAGCTGGGCGCCCACCCGGCGGTCCAGCCACGGGCGCCACCGGGTCATCATGTGGGCCGCCGCGGCGGGCGGCCGCCGCCCGGTAAGTTTCTCGCGCACCAGGAGGCCGATGGCTTCGCTCAGGTGGGAGGCTTCGCGCTCGCCGGCGTCGGCATAGCCCTGGCAGCGCTCTTCCAGGACCGCCGCCAGGTTGTCGGCGACACCGGCCAGGCGGCGGCTGCCCAGGGCCTCGACACGCACCTGTTCGACGACGTCGAAGACTTCGCCGGCCTCGCGCCCCGGGGGCATGCTCCGGCGGTGCAGCCCTTCGTCATGGTAGCGCAGGCGCAAGGCCAGGGCGTCCGCGCAGCCCCGCAGCCGCGTCATGCCGCCGGCCGGCAAGCGCCGCGGCGGCGCCGGCAGGCGGGCGGTCTTTTCCGCCACCTGCACGGCCCCCGGGGCGCCATGCGACGTGAAGGTGACGCTGACCTCGCCCTGCGCGGCCACCGCCTTCAGCGCCGCCGCGGTGACCCGCTTGACCAGTTCAACGGTGTCTTCGGCCTGGCTCACGGCGTCGCGCCCCGCTGCGCTCACGACTCCGCCGTCTGGACAACCGATTCGGGCAGTTCCTCGCCGAAGCAGCGCTGGTAGTACTCGGCGACCACGGGGCGCTCCACCTCGTCGCACTTGTTGATGAAGGTGACGCGGAAGGCAAAGGCCAGATCACCGAAGATGTCGGCGTTCTCGGCCCAGGTGATGATGGTGCGCGGCGACATCACGGTGGAGATGTCGCCGTTGATGAAGCCGCTGCGCGTCAGGTTCGCCAACTCCACCATGGCGTTCACGGTTTCGCGGCCCTTTTTGGTGGCATAGGTCGGCACCTTGGCGAGGACGATTTCGAACTCTTCGTCGTGGGGCAGGTAGTTCAGCGTCGCCACGATGTTCCAGCGGTCCATCTGGCCCTGGTTGATCTGCTGGGTGCCGTGATAGAGCCCCGTGGTGTCACCCAGGCCGACCGTATTGGTGGTGGCGAACAGGCGGAAGTACGGATGCGGGGTCATCACCCGGTTCTGGTCCAGGAGCGTCAGCTTGCCGTTGGCCTCGAGCACGCGCTGGATGACGAACATCACGTCGGGGCGCCCGGCGTCGTACTCGTCGAAGACCAGGGCGGTGGGGTGCTGCAGGGCCCAGGGCAGCATGCCCTCGCGGAATTCGGTGACCTGCTTGCCGTCGCGCAGCACGATGGCGTCCTTGCCGATCAGGTCGATGCGGCTGATGTGGCTGTCCAGGTTGACCCGGATGCAGGACCAGTTGAGCCGGGCCGCCACCTGCTCGATGTGGGTGGATTTGCCGGAGCCGTGATAGCCCTGGATGATGACCCGCCGGTTATGCGCGAAGCCGGCAAGGATGGCGAGGGTGGTGTCGCGGTCGAACCGGTAGGCTTCGTCGAGATCGGGGACGTGTTCCTCGCCCTCGCTGAAGCCCGGCACCTCCATGTCGCTGTCGATGCCGAAGGTCTGACGGACGGAGATCATGATGTCCGGGGCCGCCAGGGGGAATCCGGAGGTGTTGGTGTCGGTGGAGCCTTGGCTGGTCATCAAACGGATTCCGGTGGTTGGAGGGACCGTATGCGTCTATGGCGGCGACGCCGCCAGGGTCAAGGTACCAGGCTGCCCATGATGGTCTCATAGGCTTGGTTGATCTGCTTGAATTTCTCCTCCGAGGCCTTGTCGCCGCCGTTGGCGTCGGGGTGGTGACGCTTGACCAGCTCCTTGTAGCGGGCCTTCACCGCGTTCATGGTCAGCGGCGGCTGCAGGTCCAGGACCACCATCGCCTTTTCCTCCACCGTGCGGGGCCGCCGCCCCCACGCCCGCCGCCGGGCGCCGTTCTTGAGGCCCAAATCGTCGCCCATGGGATGGAGGTTGAAATGGAACATACGGGCCGCCACGCCGAGGCGCCAGGTGGGCCGGCGCCATACGGTGTCCAGGCGCACGTCGTCCTCGACCTCGTCCTCGCTCATGCCGGCGTAATAGTTCCACGCCGCATTGTACTGGCGCACGTGGGCGAGGCAGAACCAGCGGTAGCTGCGCAACTCCGCCCGCGACCGCGGGGCCCGGTGCGGGCCCTCCTCGCGGCACTGCGGCCAGTCACAGGGGCGGGCCTCCGGCCGCGGGGCGCCGGTGGATGGTGAAACCGCTCTGCGGACGTTGCCCGACATGCCCTGACTATGGCCGTTCGGGCGCTGTCTGGCAAGCGGGGCCGGCCGCCCGGCGCCTCTTTTCGGGGCGGTCCGCATAGGTGTATTTCAGCCCTTGCGCACGTCGCCGATGACGACCAGCGCGACGCCGGCGGTGATCAGGCCCAGCCCGACGATCATGGTTGCCGACAAGGACTCGGCCAGGATCAGGGTGGAAAACAGGACGCCGGCGACGGGCACGCCCAGGGCGCCCATGGCGGTGCTCGTGGCCGGCAGACTCCGGGTCACGGTGACGAAGGCCCAGTAGCAAAACGCCGAGGCCACCAGCCCGTTGTAGGCGAGGATGGCGGCCAGGGTGCCCGACCAGCGCACGGGAAGATCGCCCTCGGCCCAGGCGGCGAGGGCCGCCAGCAGGATTCCGCCGATCAACATCTGCCAGGGCAACAGCTCGAGCGACGTCTTGACCCAGCGGTGGACGCGAACATGGACAATGCCCACCGCCCATCCCAGCGCCGCCAAAAGCAGGAGCCCGTTGCCGATGAGCGCCGGGGTCTGGGAATAGTCGAAGGTGGCCGGATTGAACAGGACACCGATACCGCCCAGCCCCAGGCCCAGGCCGGCCAGCCTTCCCGTGGTCATCGGCTCGTTCAACAGGACCACCGCCATGGGCATGATCCACAACGGTGTGGTATAGGCCAGGATGGCAGAGCGCCCGGCGTCGACGTACTGGAGGCTGAAGTGGATAAGGCCGAGAAACAGGGCGATCTGCAAGACGCCGACGGAGATCAGGATCGGCAAGTCCCGCCGTTCGGGAAGGCGCAACCGTCCCCGCGCCGCCACCAGGGCGAACAGGAAAGCGCCTCCCAAAAGCACCCGCGCCGCGGCGAACCACAGCGGCGGCATGTACAGAAGACCCACCTTCATCACCGGCCAGTTCACGCCCCACAACAGAATGACGCTGGCCAGCAGAAGATAGGCCCGACGGTGGGTCATCGGCGCCATGACGGTCCGTTTCCTCACGCCGTATCAGGTGTAGGGCGGGATCGAACCGGCGCCGGCTTTTCACCGGGATGGCGAAGCACGCTCATGCGCCGCGATGCCTCCCGCCGGCGTCGTCCCCGGTCACGATCCGGTGTAAAACTCGGGCCAGCGTCTTTTCGCCACGGGACCGTCGCTGGCCAGCGCGTGACAGGAATTCAGCAGGGCCGGCTTGCCGTCCGCGGACTCCGCCGGCCGCCTTTTCTCGCGGCACGGAACCACCGTCTGGTACGCCGTCGCCGCCAGCGGTCCGAGCAGCATGTCGGTCAGGTGGGTGCAGCCCCTGGTCCCGCGAAACAGCGTGTGCACGGCCTTGCGCCAGCCCGCGGCGATACGCAAACCCTTCAGCGCGCCGAAGCCGGCGGTGACGTCGCCGCACACGGTGAACGGCCCGTGGTCGGTGGCGGCCTCGGCGGCGTGGACCACCAGGTCCTCATCCACGGTGAGGCGTATCCACATGCCGTGGATGGGCTCGCCGGCGTCGATGCGGCCGCGGTCCACGTTGTCGAACCCGTAGGTCTTGGTATCGACAAGGAACGCTTCGATGTCCCACAAGCCGTCTTTCCTGTGATAGCCGCGGCAGCGGATCTCGCGGGTGTGGATGTGCCGGCGCGGGGCGGGTCTCGATAACGGCATGGCGGCCTCTCAACGGCGTTGGCGCGGGGGGTATAATACCAAGGGCCTTCAGGCGCCGTAGCGGTCGCCGAAGACGAAGGCCTCGGTCTCGCGGATGTCTTTCTCCAGGGCCGTCTTCACCGCCGCGTAGAGGTCGCGGATCGACACCATGCCGACGACGCGGCCATTATCGACCACGGGCAGGTGCCGGTATTTTCGTGTGCGCATGAGTTCGAGGGCGTCCAGCGCCGAATCCCGGGGGGCCAGGGTATCCGGGTTCCCGGTCATGATCTCCCCCACGGTGACCTTGTCCGCGTCCCGGTTCCCGGCGATGACGCGGCGGGTCAGGTCGCGCTCGGTCACG
Organism: Pseudomonadota bacterium; assembly: GCA_022572335.1. GTDB lineage: Bacteria > Pseudomonadota > Alphaproteobacteria > Rhodospirillales > 2-02-FULL-58-16 > JACZQZ01. The sequence continues at coordinate 6,244 of JACZWD010000039.1, read as the reverse complement.
ATGCCGAGCAGCTTGCCGCCGTCGTCGGTGACGACGATGGCGGCGATGTCCTTTTCGGCCATCTGTTTGGCCGCTTCGCGGGCCGTATCCTGCTTCGACAGGACGCAGAGTTTTTGGTCGTTCACGATATCGGGAATAATGCGTAGCCGCATGGTTGCCTCCCTGACAGCCGGTGCACTTTGTTTTTGTACTACCTGGGAAGGGGCGAGGGAAATTCAAAACCGGCGCCGGTCATTCCCTGGGCTCGCCGGCCGACGCCGTTCTTGAGGGCGGCGTGATGCGGACCGACGTGATCTGATGGCGCAGGCGGCGCAGGATTTCAAAGCGGAAACCATGAAACATGAATGCCTGCCCGACCTCGGGTATGCGGCGGGATTCGTGCAGGATCAACCCGGCCGCGGTGGCCGCCTCCTCGTCGGGCAGGTCCCATTCGAGCTGCCGGTTGAGGTCCCGGATGGTGACGCTGCCCTCGACGACGTAGCTTCCGTCGGCCTGCGGGCGCACGCCGGCGACGACGACATCGTGTTCGTCCGCGATGTCGCCGACGATCTCTTCCAAGATGTCTTCCAGGGTGACGATGCCCATGAGGCTGCCGTATTCGTCCACGACCAGGGCAAAATGTTCATGGCGCTTGCGGAAGGCCTGAAGCTGATCCAGGAGCGACGTGGATTCCGGGATGAACCAGGGCTTCGCCGCCAGGGCGAGGATGTCGAGCCCGTCCAGATTGCCGCCCGCCGCATGCAGCGCCTTCAGCAGCGCCTTGGAATGAAGGACGCCGACGATGTTTTCCGGCTGTCCCCGCCACAGGGGAACGCGGGTGAAGGGGCTGGCCAGCACCTGGTCGACCACGGCCGCCGCCGGCTGGTCGGCTTCGATCGTGACCACGGTCTTGCGGTGGACCATGATCTCGCCCACCTCCACCTCGGCCAGGTCCAGGATGCTGCGCAGCATGGCGCGTTCCTGCTTGACCGCGCCGCCCTTTCCGGCGTGGAGATCGATGGCGCCGCGCAATTCCGCGGCCGAGGAGCCGAGCGCCTCGGTGGCGTCGAAGGCGACTCCGAACAGCCTGAACACCCCGCGCACCACGAGGTGCACGGCGCCGGTCGCCGGCGCCAGCGCGAACACAAGCGCGTTGACGATCGGCGCGCTGGCCAGCGCCACCCGGTTGGGGTCGCGGAGCGCATAGGTCTTGGGCAGGATTTCCGAGAAGATCAGGATCAGGAGCGTCATGGCGATGGTGGCATAGGCGATGCCGGCCTCGCCGAATACGCCGATGAGAAATCCGGTGGCCAGCGCCGAGGCCATGATATTGACCAGGTTGTTGCCCAGCAAAATGGCGCCGATAAGCCGTTCCTTCTTCTCGTACAGGCGGTTGATCATGCGCGCGCGGCGGTCGCCGTTTCGCTCCAGCTGGTGCATGAGCGGGCGGGAAGCGGCGGTCAACGCCGTCTCGGAACCCGAGAAAAAGGCGGAAAGAACCAGCAGGACGGCGATGGCACTCAGGGAAATCAACATGGCTGCCTCTCAACCGTTGTCGGTGGGTGACGGGTGACCGGTGACGGCGGCACTCCGCGCCCGTCCCGTCGCCGCCCGGTCAGGCGGCGACCGCGTTTTCCAGCACGGCGCCCACGTCGCCGGGGTCCACGTCGTGGGCGATGAACGCCTTGCCGATACCCCGCACCAGGACGAACGTGAGTGTGCCCGCGCGCACCTTCTTGTCCATGCCCATGTGGGCGAGCAGGGCGCCCGCGGAAAGCGATGGCCCGGCGAGGCCCCCCAGCCCGACCGGGAGGCCGGCGGACGCCAGATGGCGGCGCACCCGTTCGCGGTCCTCCGGCGGGCACAGGCCCAGGCGCACCGACAGATCGAACGCCAGGACCATGCCGATGGCCACGGCTTCGCCGTGCAGGAGGGAATCGCCGTAGCCGGTCTCGACCTCCAGCGCGTGGCCGAACGTGTGGCCCAGGTTAAGCAGGGCCCGCCGCCCCGTTTCCCTCTCGTCGTCGGCGACGATGGCGGCCTTGGCGGCGCAACTCGTGAGCACGGCATGGCGGCGGGCGTCGGTGTCGCCGTCCAGCAGGCTCCTGCCGTTGGCCTCCAGCCAGGTGAAGAAGGCCGGGTCATCCAGAACGCCGTACTTGACCACCTCGGCGTACCCGGCCCGAAGCTCCCTCGGCGCCAGGGTGTCCAGCGTTGCGATGTCGGCGAGCACCAGGCGCGGCTGGTGAAAGGCGCCGATCAGGTTCTTGCCGTGGGCCGTGTTGATGCCGGTCTTGCCGCCGACGGCGCTGTCCACCTGGGCGAGCAGGGTCGTCGGCACCTGCACGCAGGCCAGTCCGCGCAACGTGATGGCGGCGGCGAAGCCGGCGATGTCGCCGACCATGCCGCCGCCCAGCGCGACGACGGTGGTGCTACGCTCGACGCGGGCGTCCAGCAAATTGTCCGTCAGTCGGCGCAGATGTCCGAAGTCCTTGGTCTGCTCGCCGGCGGGAAGGACGATGGCGGTGTGTTCCACGTCGACCTCGTCCAGGGCCGCCTCCAGGGCCGCCAGGTACAGGGGCGCGACGTTGCTGTCGGTGACGATCACCGTGCGCGGCTGGGCCAGAACGGGAAGCATGTGCCGCCCGGCCGCCGCGACCAGGCCCTCGCCGACGAAGATGTCGTAGCTGCGCCGGCCCAACTCCACCTTCAGGCTGGCGGCGGGCTGGCCCGAGGGTGCGGTCCGTCGGCCGCGGGCGGTCATGGCCGGACCTCCCCGGTGCGCCGGCCGGGCTCCCGCAGGGCGGCGAGGGCGCCGATGACGCGCTCCACCATGGCGTCGGGTTTTTCAGCGCCGGTATCGACGACGATGTCGGCCTCGGCGTACACGGGGTAGCGTTCGCTCATCAGTCTCTCAAGGGTGGCGCGGGAATCGCGGTTTTTCAACAGGGGACGGCCGCCGCGCCGGCGTGTGCGCCGGACAAGGACGTCCAGATCGGCGCGCAGCCAGACCGAGATACCCCATTCGCCGATCTTGGCGCGGGTGCGCGAATCGATGAACGCCCCGCCGCCGGTGGCCAATATCTTCGGCCCGTCTTCGAGCAGCCGGGTAATGACCCGGTGCTCGGTGTCGCGGAACGCCGCCTCGCCGTAAAGTTCGAAGATGTCCTCGATGGAACATCCCGCCGCCTTGACCACTTCGTCGTCGGTGTCGGTGAACGGCAGATCGACCCGCTTGGCGAGCCGGCGCCCGAGGTTGGACTTGCCCGCCCCCATGAGGCCGATGAGGACGATGGACCTTCGCGTATCGTGGGCCGCCGTCATGCCATTAACAGCCTTCGGCCAAGCCGCCCGCGGGGCGTTGAAAGCGGCACCCCGAGCCGATACACTGCCGAAAATTTGCCATAGTCTAAACCTAGCATAAAGCTAGCATAAATAGGGCGGAGTGTCCCCCGGGGTAGGACGTGGCGCGCCCCCGCTTCCGGGACCCGGGGGTCGAACGCCGGCGGCGTGGACCCGGGGGACATGGTGGAGTGAATGTATTTGATGAAACACGATCGCCCATGAGAAAACTATCCAGGCTCGTGCTGTTCGTTGTCATCGCCCTGGTTGTCGGGACCGCGGCCTTCCTGGCCACGTGGGACATTCCGGCGCCGGTCACGACCATAGAGAAAGTCATTCCGGATGAGCGCTTCCCGCGTTAGCCCATTCCGTAAATCCTTGTGCACGGTCGTCCTTGCCGCCGTGGTGCTGGCCGCGCCGGGCGGGGTTTGGGCGCAACGGCAGGGGCCGCCGGCGGGCAAGCCCCTGCGCCTGGGGCCGCCGCTAGGGCTGATGCCGGCTGGTGAGGCCGCCGACGCGACGCCGGTGCCGTTGACGGCCGTACCGCGGGCGGCGAGTCCGCCCTGGCAAGCGCCCGCCACGATGTCGCCGGGCACCATCCAGGTGGACACCCTGAGCATGATCGACCCGGATACGGCCGGCGTGCTGTCCGAAGACGAAGGGGGATTCGGGATCGCCATGTGGGCGGGCACCGGACGGGCCCTGGTCGACACCCTGCTGCCGCGCCTGCCGGTGAACGCCACCTCGTCGACCATGCGCGACCTCATGCGCCGCCTGCTGCTCTCCACCGCCCAGGTGCCGGAAGGCGATTCGGAAAGCGGTGGCCTGGTCGCCCTGAGGGTGCGGCTGCTTGCCGCCATGGGCGACACCGGCGGCGTGAACGCGCTGCTCAAGGCGACGCCGGGGCGCAACGAAAACGAGGAGTTGATGCGCATCGAGGCCGATGCCCGCTTCCTGGCCAACGACAATGCCCGGGCCTGTGCCCTGGCCACCGGCCAAATCCGCGAACAGGACAGCCCGTACTGGCAGAAGGCGTTCATCTTTTGCCAGGCGCTGGCGGGCGAGAACGACAAGGCGGCGCTTGGTGTGGCCCTGTTGCGCGAGCTGGGCGAGGAAGATGCGGTATTTTTCGACCTGGTCGGGGCCCTGGCCAGCGGCAAGGTGCCAACCATCGAAAGCCTGCCCGATCCATCGCCGCTCCATCTGGCCATGGCGCGGGCGGCCAAGGCCCAGCTGCCGCCGGACGTGATATCGTCGAACCGGCCGGCGGTTCTGCGCACCGTTGCCGTCAGCCCCAACGCGCCCGTGGAATTACGCCTGGAAGCGGCGGAACGGGCCGCGGCCGCGGGGGCGCTGGCCGTGGACACGTTGCGGCAGCTCTATACCAGCGTCTCGTTTTCCGACGAGGAGCTGACCAACCCGCTGTCCAAGGCGGAGGCCGAAAGCGGCCCCTTGAGCCGGGCGCTGCTGTACCGGACGTCCCTGGTGCAGACGGTGCCCGCGGCGCAGGCCGAGGCCGTGGCGCGGGCCCTGTCCCTGGCCCGGGAAGGGGGACGGTATGCATCCACCGTCAGGGTGTTCATGCCGGTGATCAAGCGCATCCCCCCGTCGGCCGAGTTGTTGTGGTTCGCGCCCGAGGCGGTCCGTGCCCTGCTGATCAACGGTGACCGGGAAACGGCCCTGGTGTGGATCGGTCTGTTGCGCGCCAGCAGCCTGTTCAACAAGGAGGCCAGGGCCGCGCTGAACGCCCTGTTGCCCGTGGTGCGCCTGGCCGGGTCCGGCGAGGCCCAGGACTGGAGCCCCGACGGGCTGACCGGCTGGTGGGAGGGCGAAAAAGACAAGGAAGGGGCCCGCCAGCGCGCGGCACTGCTCTACAGCCTGTTCGGCGCCTTCGACGAGACCGTTCCCGCCGCGTCGTGGGAGGCCCTGCTCGACGGTCCCCAGCGCATCACGGTCGCCATGCCCAGCCCGGCGCTCTGGTACCGCCTGGCGTCGGCGGCCGACAACGCGCGGGTGGGCGAAACCGTGCTGCTCGCCCTGTTGGCCCTGGGCGAGGGCGGTCCGGGCCAGGCCGATCCGGTCATCCTTCGCCGGGTCCTGGCCAGCCTGCGCGGCAGCGGACTGGAGGACGAGGCGCGGGCCCTGGCCGTGGAAGCGGCGGTGGCGGCCGGCCTATGAGGGCGGTGCGCCGGGGGCCGCGGAAGGCGCCGCTTTCGCGGCGCGTCGACACGTTCCTCGAGATGCTGGCGGCGGAGCGCGGCGCGGCGCACAATACCCTGCAAGCGTACCGCCGCGACCTGGCCGATTTCTCCGCCTTCGTGGCGGCGCGGGGGTGGCTGCCCGAGGACGCGGACGGGACCGCCGTGCGCGACTATCTGGCGCACCTGTCCGGCGCCGGCATGGCGCCCGGCACCAGCGCCCGCCGGCTTTCCGCCCTGCGCCAGTTCTTCCGCTTCCTGTACGCCGAAGGGCTGCGCGACGACGACCCGTGCGCCACCATCGACAGCCCGCGCCAGGGACGGTCCCTGCCCAGGCACCTGAGCGAAGACGAAGTGGAGCAATTGTTGGCGGCGGCGGGCCGGCGCGGCGGCGCCGGCGGTACACGGCTGGTGGCGCTTCTCGAGGTGCTGTATGCCACCGGCCTCAGGGTTTCGGAATTGGTGGGGTTGCCGCGGTCTGCGTTGTCCCGCGACGGCCAGATGCTGATCGTGCGCGGCAAGGGCGGCAAGGAGCGCATGATTCCCCTGGGCGACGCGGCGACGGAAGCGCTGGCGGCCTACGAGGCGGTGCGCGGGGGCTTCGCGCCCAAGGGCCGGTCGGCGGGCCGGGAGTCGCCGTGGCTGTTTCCCTCGCGTTCCCGGGACGGGCACCTGACCCGCGCCCGCTTCGCCCAGCTGTTGAAGGCAGGGGCGCTGGAAGCGGG
>JACZWD010000213.1 GCA_022572335.1 Pseudomonadota bacterium | reverse complement strand
CGGTCTCGGCGGTGCCCGCCAGGTTCATCCACGGCGTCACCTCGGCCATGGAACCGCAGTCGACGATCCGCGCCCCGTAGGTCTCCTCGATGCGCCGGCGGATGCTCGGGATGGAGGCCCCGGGCTCGCCGGAAAAGAACATCACCTTGAGCCCGAAGTCCCGGGGGTCCAGCCCTTCCTCCGCCGCCACCTCGGCCAGATGGAGGGCATACGACGGCGTACTGTAAAAGGCGGCGGGCTTGACGATGTCCATCCACATGACGGCGCGGGCGCTCATGCCGTGGGCCCCCGCCCCGAAGGGGAAGCACTTGGCGCCGAGGCGCTCGGCCCCCAGCAGGGTCCCCCACGAGCCCATGTACAGGCTGAAAATGGAGGCGATGAAGACCACGTCGCCGGGGCGGATGCCCATGGCCCACATGACCCGCGCCTGGTTGTTGGCGATCGCCTGCCAGTCGCCGCGGCCGATGGCGAACATGGTCGGCCGCCCGGTGGTGCCCGAGGTGCCGTGGATGTGGTGGACGTCGGATTCGGCAATGCACAGGTAGTCGCCGAAGGGCCCGGCGCGCCTCTGCGATTCCAGCAGCTCGGCCTTGGTGACCACGGGCACCCGCTCGAAGTCGTCGAGGGACCGGACGTGGTCGGGATGGACGCCGGCCTCGTCCCACTTGCGCCGGTAAAACGGCGCCTTGGCGTAGGCATGGGCCATCACCGCGCGCAGACGCTCGGCGATGGCGGCGTCGCGCTCGGCCGGCGGCATGGTCTCGCGCACCGGGAACCAGAAGCGGCTCGACGGCTCCGGCATGTAGCCGGGATCATACTTCGGCGGATAGGACCAGTATTCCACGGCCAAGGTTTTCCTTGGGGGAAATCCCCCTAACGCGGACCGCGCTCCGCCACCAGACGGCGGACGGTGCCGACGATGGTCTCCGGCGGCGCGTCCTGGAGCAGCACCTCGCCCACGCCCATCTTCTTCAGCGCGGCCACGTCCTCGTCCGGCATCACGCCGCCGGCCATGAGGATGATGTCGTCGGCGTCGGTTTTCCTGAGAAGATCGATCATGCGCGGAAGGATGGTCATGTGGGCGCCCGACAAGAGGCTGACGCCGAGCACGTCCACGTCCTCCTGGACGGCGGCGTCGACCACCTCCTCGGGCGTCCGGTGAAGGCCGGTATAGATGACGTCCATGCCGGCGTCGCGCAGGCAGCGGGCGACCACCTTGACGCCGCGGTCGTGGCCGTCCAGCCCGACCTTGGCCAGGAGCACGCGGATGACAGCCGTTTTCTCGCTCATCGCCGCCCGGCCCCCGTTTTTCCGTTGCGTCCCGTAGGGATTACCACACTCGGCCGGGGCTCTGGAAGCCGGTTGCCCGGGCCTTATACCAAGGGGCGCCGATCAGCGCCCCTTGGTATTATACACCGGCGTCCAGGTACTCGCGCGCCAGATCCACGTAGTGGCTGGGAACCACGGCGATGAGGCGCCGTTCGTCATCGTTCAGGTCGCGTATGGGCCGGGCCGGAACGCCGGCCCACACCTGGCCGCTTTTCACCCGTGTGCCCGGCGTGACCACGGCGCCGGCGGCGACCAGGGCGTTGCTCTCCACATGGGCGCCGTCCATCACGGTCGCCTGCATGCCGATGAAACAGAAATCCTCGAGGGTGCAGGCATGGACGATGGCCGCGTGGCCGATGGTGACGTCGGAGCCGATGTAGGTGCCGAAGGTGTCGGCGTCCACATGCACGATGGTGCCGTCCTGGAGGTTGGTGCGCTCGCCGATGCGGATCTCCTTCACGTCGCCGCGGATGATGACGCCGAACCACAGGTTGGTGTCCTTGCCGATCTCCACGTCGCCGATGACGGTGGCCGTCGGCGCGACGAAAACACCGTCGGCGATGGTGGGCAGCACGTTCCGGTAGGGCAGGATCAGGCCGGACATGGGGTTCTCCTTCGGTGATTAGGCTTGCAACCAGTAGCGCATGACGGCGCTGACGGCGCGCGGCCGTTCCAGGGGCGCCAGGTGGCCGCAGTCCTCGATGACGACGAGTGTGGAGTCGGGAATACCTTCCGCCATCTCCTGGTGGCCGGCAAGGGGCGTGAGCGCGTCCTGGCGGCCGCCCAGGACCAGGGTCGGGCAGGGGATGGCGCTCAGGTCGCGCCGGCCGTCGGGGCGGTTCATGATGGCGTTCTGCTGGCGCCGGAAGGCCTCCCGGCCGACGCCCTCGGCCATGGCCGTGATGGTTCCCGTGAGGTCCCCGTCCGCCAGGCGGTCGGGATGGATCAGCATCGGCAGCAGCCTGGAGGTGACGCCCTTGAAGTCGCCGTGCCGGGTCTGCTCGATGAAGGCCCGGCGCCGTTCGCTCTGCCCGGGCGTATCGGCGCGCGCCGAGGTGTCGAGCAACGCCAGCCTGGTCACCCGGCCGGGCGCCTGGCGCATGATCTCGTGGGCCACGTATCCGCCCATGGACAGCCCGGCCAGGGCGAAGGTTTCCGGCGCCGCCTTCAGCACCGCGCGGGCCATGTCGTCGAAGCGATCGTCGCCGGTGAGGTCGGCGACCGTGATCTCGGCGATGTCGGCGAGGGTGTCCGTCTGATGGCGCCACAGGGCCGCGTCGCAGAGCAGGCCCGGCAGCAGAACCAGCGGCGTCCTGGCGCTCATGGACGTGCGGTCCCGTGGGTCCTGGGACCAGGCGCGGCCGTGCCCGGCATGGGCGGGGTCTCCTCGACAAAGCGGAAAGGACCGGAACGTTACTCCAAACGTTAGTCCAAACGTGGCCGCCCCGCCAAGGCCGCGCGTCCGCCGCGACGCCGACGAGGACAAAGGAGCAGATTGACAGAGGACGGCGAAAGCCTAATATCCGGCTTCGATTATTGCGGAGTCGGGACCGCTCGACGGCCCCCGCGTTGCCGGTCAGATCCAAACACCTTATGAACTTTTCCGATCTCGGGCTCAGCGAAGATGTCCTGCGGGCCGTGGCCGACGCAGGCTACACCACGCCCACGCCCATCCAGGAAAAGGGAATCCCCGTCATCCTCACGGGCCGCGACGTCCTCGGCTGCGCCCAGACCGGCACCGGCAAGACGGCCGGCTTCACCCTGCCCATGATCGACATCCTGGCGCGGGGCCGGGCCAAGGCGCGCATGCCCCGCTCGTTGATCCTGGAGCCGACCCGGGAGCTGGCGGCGCAGGTGGCCAAGAACTTCGAGGCCTACGGCAAGTACCACAAGCTGACCAAGGCGCTGCTGATCGGCGGCGAGTCCCTGGGCGACCAGATCAGGATCGTCGACCGCGGCGTGGACGTGCTGATCGCCACGCCGGGCCGGCTTCTGGATCTGTTCGAGCGCGGACGCCTTCTGCTCACCGACGTCAAGGTGCTGGTCATCGACGAGGCCGACCGCATGCTGGACATGGGCTTCATCCCGGACGTGGAGCGCATCGTTTCGCTGATCCCCAAGATACGCCAGACCCTGTTCTTCGCCGCCACCATGCCGCCGGAAATCCGCCGCCTGGCCGACGCCTTCCTCATGAACCCGAAGGAAATCAGTGTCTCGCCCCCGGCGACACCGGCGGAGACCGTGGTCCAGGGGCTCATCGTCGTGGAGCACCGGGACGGCCGGCGCCCGGGTGGCGGCCAGAAGGAGAAACGCGCCGCCCTGCGCCGCCTGATCGAGCGCGAGGACGTGAAGAACGCGCTGGTGTTCTGCAACCGCAAGCGCGACGTGGGCATCCTCCACCGCTCGCTGGCCCGCCACGGGTACAACACCGCCCAGTTGCACGGCGACATGCCGCAGCCGGCGCGCACGGAAACCCTGGAACGTTTCCGCCGGGGCGAGATCACACTGCTGGTGTGCAGCGACGTCGCCGCCCGCGGCCTCGACATCAAGGAGATGAGCCACGTCTTCAACTTCGACGTCCCCAGCCATGCCGAGGACTACGTGCACCGCATCGGACGCACCGGGCGCGCCGGACTGACCGGGCGCGCCTTCACC
>JACZWD010000212.1 GCA_022572335.1 Pseudomonadota bacterium | reverse complement strand
GACGGGCCGCATACGCGACCGCAACGGCGGCTTACCAAGGCTTTCGGACGGCGTCGCGCACGCTTCGCGATGCCCCGCATCGCCACGGCGCACGCTCCTGGCCGAAAACCTTGGTACGCCGTCTCTATGGGTCATGATCAGCGTCCCTTGGTATAAGGTTCCCGCCGCCATGGCCCACCCCCGCTCCGCCCTTCTCAACGTCATGGTTGCGGCGGCGCGAAAGGCGGCACGCAAGCTGGTGCGTGACTTCGGCGAGGTCGAGCACCTGCAGGTGTCGAAAAAAGGTCCCGCCGATTTCGTCAGCACCGCCGACACGACGGCCGAGAAAACCCTGTGCGCCGCGCTGCGCAAAGCACGGCCCCGCTATGGCTTCCTCACCGAGGAAGAGGGCGCCATTCCCGGCGCCGACACGTCCAACCGCTGGATCATCGATCCCCTGGACGGCACCACGAATTTTCTGCACGGCCTTCCCCACTTCTCCATCTCCATTGCGTTGGAGCGCGACGGCGAACCCATCGCCGGCGTCATCTACGCGCCCGCGTACGACGAAATGTTCTGGGCCGAAAAAGGGGCCGGGGCCCACCTCAACGGGCGCCGCCTCCGGGTGTCCGCCCGGCGGCGGCTCGAGGATTCGCTGTTTGTCACGGGGATCCCTTTTCGGCGGCGGGACGACCACCCCCTGTTCCTGCGCCAAATGGCGGCGGTGATGGCGGTCTCCGCCGGGGTGCGGCGGTCGGGATCGGCGGCGCTGGACCTGGCCTACGTGGCGGCCGGACGCTACGACGGGTTCTGGGAGACCGGCCTCCATGCGTGGGACATCGCCGCGGGCATGGTGCTGGTGCGCGAGGCCGGCGGCGACGTCAGCGAAATCGACGGCGGCCGCAACATGCTGGGCAGAGGCGAGATCCTGGCCGCCACCCATCCCCTCCACGCGGCCCTGGCAAAGATTCTTCGTGAAGCCGCCAGGGAAAAGTCATAATACGGTGCTCTCCACCTTCACGATTCCCGGGCCGCAAACCGGTTGTATGCGGACCGCCCCTTGGCTATGGTGATTCCGGCGACCGAACGGGCAACGGACCATTGGCGGCCTTACGGTGACAGGTCCATGAACAATCTCCGACGCATCACCGGCGCGGTCCTATACGCGCTGATTCTCGCCGGCGCGGGAGCCCTGGCGCCGGCCGGGGCGCAGGTGGACACGGGCAATCCCAACGTCATCGTGGACCTTAGCGTGATCGAGGATGCCGGGTACGGCGCGGCCCCGGTCTACGCGCCGGCGGCCCCGGTCTACCTGCCGGCGTCGCCGATCGGCCGCCGTCTGCTCATGCCGGGACCGGAAAATCCGGTTTCCCAGCTTCACGTCCCGCCGGTGCGCGGCAAAAAGGCCAAGGGTATCCGCAAAGCCAAGGCGGCGGCGCTTCCCGCCAAGCGCAAACGCAAGGCGGCCGCCCCGCCCGCCATGCCGAAAAAGGCCGCCCTCGCGCCGCCGCCGGCCAAGAAGGTCGAACCCGCCCCGGCCGCCAAGCCGGCAGCGGCGCCAAGCGCGGCCCTGACGCCGCCGCCGCCACCACCACCGATGATGGCAGAGACGCCGGCGAAGACGAAAAAGACGCCCGCGGCGCGGCGCGGAGGGAAACCGAAGGCCGGGGAAAAGGCCGCGTTGCCACCCGCCGGGATAGCCCTGGCGCCGGGCCGCGCCATGCAGATCGTGTTCAAGTCGACGGCATCGAAATTGCCGGACACGGCGAAAGCGGGCCTCAAGACCCTGGCCGCCAAGTTGAAAGGACAGCCCGCCCTGCGTTTGCAGCTTATGGCCTATGCGGGAGGGGAGTCCCTTTCCTCCGGCAAGGCCCGGCGCTTGTCGCTCTCGCGCGCCCTGTCGGTTCGCTCCTACCTTATCGAGAACGGTGTGCGCAGCACCCGGATCGACGTGCGCGCCCTTGGCAACAAGACGGCGGAAGAACCGTTGAACCGGGTCGACGTGACCGTCGCCGAGCGATGATGCGCGCTCCCCCATCTGTGTGATTTCTGGAGACTCCCCCCGCCATGGCCCGGCCGCGACGTTTTCTCGTCCGGATGATCCTTTTCCTGGTCGCGGTACTCGTCGTACTCGCTGTCCTGTTCCCCCAACTGCAGGACGCCTTCCTGGCCAACGTGCCCCTGAACGGGTTGATCCTGGGGGTTTTGCTGCTGGGCATCGTTTACAATTTCCGCCAGGTGACGATGCTCGATCCCGAGGTCGCCTGGATCGAGAGCTTCCGCTATAACCAATCGGCGCTTTCCCAGCAGAAGGCGCCGAAGCTTCTGGCGCCGATGGCGACCATGCTGGGCGAACGCAAGGACCGCCTGAGCCTTTCGGCGTTGTCCATGCGCTCGCTTTTGGACGGTATCCAGTCACGCCTGGACGAATCCCGCGACATCTCGCGCTACGTCATCGGGCTGCTCATCTTCCTCGGGCTGCTGGGAACTTTTTGGGGCCTTCTCGACACGGTGGCGTCCATCCGTGGCGTCATCTCCGGCCTGTCCATCGGCAGCGGCGACGTGAACACCGTTTTCAGCGACCTGAAAAGCGGCCTGAACGCGCCTCTCTCGGGCATGGGCACGGCGTTCAGCTCGTCACTCTTCGGACTCGGGGGCTCCCTGGTACTGGGCTTCCTGGACCTGCAGGGAGGCCAGGCTCAGAACCACTTTTTCACCCAGCTCGAGGACTGGCTGTCGAGCCTCACGCGGCTTTCCAGCGGCATCCTTCCCGGCGACGGCGACCATGGCGTCCCGGCCTATGTGCAGGCGCTTCTCGAGCAGACGGCGGAGAGCCTGGAAAACCTGCAAGTCACGCTGGCCCGGGGCGAGGAAGGCCGCATTTCCTCCAACACCAGCATGGTCGTCCTGGTGGAGAAGCTGGGAACCCTCACCGATCACATGCGGACCCAGCAGGCCCTGATGATTCAACTGGCCGAAAGCCACACGGAGCTCAAGAACATTCTGGCCCGGCTCGCCGATCGTGTCGGACACTCGGCGGCGGGCATGGACGAGGCGACGCGCACCCACATCCGCAACCTCGACGTTTACGTGGCGCGGCTTCTCGAAGAGCTCAGCGCCGGCCGTGACGACATCATCCATCAGGTGCGCAGCGAGATAAAACTGCTGGCCCGTACCATCGCCGCCATCGCCGAAGAGGCCGAACGGTAAGCGAGGACTCCGGAAAGCCATGGCCGCCCTCGCCCGCCGCGCCCGGCGCAGCACCAACATCTGGCCCGGATTCGTCGACGCCCTGGCCACCTTGTTGCTGGTCCTCATGTTTCTCGTCATGGTGTTCGTGCTGGCCCAGTTTTTCCTCAACGAGGCCCTATCGGGCCGCGACGCCGCCCTGCAAAAGCTCGAGGGCCAGGTTTCCGAACTGGCCGAGCTCCTGGGCCTGGAACGGGCGCAGGGCGCGGAATTGCGCCTGAATGTCGCGCAACTGTCCGAGGAACTGCAGGCTTCGATCGTCCTCCGCGACGACCTCAACGCCACCATCGGGGCGGACAAGACCAGGCTCGCGTCCCAGAGCAGCGAGCTTGCGGCGCTCTCCACCCGCGCCGAGAGTGCCGAGGAAAAGGCGGCGCGCTTAAAGAAGGAGTTGGAGGACGCGTTCTCCACCGTCGAGGCGGACAAGGCCAAGATCCAGGTCCAGGTGCGGGAGCTGGCGGCCCTGACCCAGAGCGTGGCCGCGCTGAGGGCGTTGAAGGAGGAGCTGGAGACCAAGATCGCCGAGATGTCGGGCAAGCTCGGGGAGTCGGAAGCCGCGGTGATCGCGGAACGCGACATCTCCGAGAGCGCCCGCGCCCGGTTGGCGTTGCTCAACCGGCAGATGGCGGCCCTGCGCGAACAACTGGCCCAGTTGTCGGCGGTGCTCGATGCCTCGGAGGCATTGTCGAAAAAACAGAAGGTCCACCTCGCCAACCTGGGCAAGCGCCTCAACGCCGCCCTGGCCACCAAGGTGCAGGAGCTGTCGCGTTACCG
>JACZWD010000038.1 GCA_022572335.1 Pseudomonadota bacterium | reverse complement strand
AACGCGCAAGGACAGGGCTGAAGTGTACTACATGCAACTGATTGAGCTTGCCGTGGTTGCGGCGATGCGGAGCGAGGGGGTCAAGCTTAAGGCGATTCGCGCATCGCGAGAATACGTGGCTGGGACGCTAAACAGCGAATATCCTTTCGCCGAATATCGCTTCAAGACCGACGGCACGGACCTGATTTTGAATTACGAACAGATTGATCCGACTGCCGGGGTCGATAAGCTGCTTTACGCCAGCAAGCGGGGCCAACTTGGCTGGAAGGAAATTCTTGATCGGAGGCTGCGCGAGTTTGAGTACGAGGATGGTGGTATTGTTATCCGCTGGCGCGTAGGCGGTAGTGATTTTGACGTGGTAATCGACCCGCGAGTGTCTTTCGGCGCACCGACGATCTCTGGCGCGGCAACCTGGGCCGTCAAGGGCAGGTGGGACGCAGGCGAGAGTGTTGCTGACATTGCTGATGACTTCGGTCTATCACCAGATAATGTTGCTGATGCTCTGAAGTTTGAGGGCATTCAGCCCGACTTCGGCCGGCAAAGCCTGTGGGCAAGCTAACCTTCTATTTTGATAGGAACTTTGGTACGCGCCTACCGAAGGCGCTGGCTTGGGTCAAGCCGCCCGTTAAGATCGAGTGGCACCAGAATCAGCGCTTCCCGCAGGAAATGCCTGATGATGAATGGCTAGAAATCGTGGGCAAGCGCGGCTGGGTAGTGTTTAGTCATGACCGCAAATTCCATAGCGAGGCCACGGAAATAGCGGCCGTGCAGCAACATTCAGTGGGATGTTTTTATCTGCCGTGTGCCAGCGATCCGACGTGGGACAAGCTAAGCATTTTTGTCCGGGTGTTTGGTCGGATTTTCGAAATTGCCGAACGCCAATCGCCACCTTATGTGTATGACGTGCGTCTCAACGGTCGGATAAAGAAGGTGATCTGACATGGACAGCAAGGCCAAGACGCGCTTCGCCATGACCTCGATCTGGATCAACCGCCAGGCCGGCAAGCCCGGCGCCACCCCGGCGGCGGAATTCGACGTGACCCCCGACTGGGAGGTCCCCTCCATGGCCGCCATGGTGGAGCTGCATAAGGCGCACTTGGCGGGGTAGGCGGCTCCGCCCCACGACGAATTGCCGGCGACACGCCCTCGGTCGAATAGAGCGTGAACGGCGCCGTGGTCGCGCGCGCCTTGCAGTCGGTGACCACGTTGACCAGCGCCGGCTTTCCCGCCGCCGAGGTCGGCGGCCGCTTGCGCACAAGAACTCGCGCCCAGGCGGCGCCGTCATCCGAAGCAGATCGTATGGCCTGGCCCGGGGGCTGGAAAGGCCGCCGGGGGTGGTAAAATTCGAACGCCGTAGCGCCCCGCCTCACGCCATGTACTGGCCGCCGTTGACGGTGAGGGTCGAGCCGGTGATGTAGCCGGCCTCCTCGCTGGCCAGGAAGACGACGCAGCGCGCGACCTCCTCGGGCTCGCCCAGGCGGCCCACGGGGATGAGCGGCAGGATCTTGGTGTTCAGCACTTCCTCGGGCACCGCGCGCACCATCTCGGTGCCGATGTAGCCGGGCGCGACCGCGTTCACGGTGACGCCCTTGAAGGCGTTCTCCTGGGCCACCGCCTTGGTGAAGCCGATCAGCCCGGCCTTGGCCGCCGAGTAGTTGGACTGGCCCATCTGGCCCTTCTGGCCGTTGATCGAGGAGATCGAGACGATGCGCCCGTAGCCGCGCGCGCGCATGCCCTCGATCACGTTGCGGGTCATGTTGAACAGCGAATCCAGGTTGGTCGCGAGCACCGCGCGCCAGCCCTCCGGCGTCATCCTGTGGAGCATGCCGTCGCGCGTGATGCCGGCGTTGTTGACCAAGACCTCGACCGGCCCCAAATCCGCCTCGACCCGGGCGGTGCCGGCCTTGCAGGCCTCGAAGTCGCCCACGTCCCACTTGTAGACCGCAATCCCGGTCTCCTCGTTGAAGGCGTTCGCCGCCGCGTCGTTGCCGCCGTAGGTCGCGGCGACCTTGTAGCCGGCCTCCTTGAGCGCCGCCGAGATGGCGGCCCCGATGCCCCGGGTGCCGCCGGTGACGAGTGCCACGCGTGCCATGACCTAATCCCCCTCGTGCTTGAGTTCCCTTGGCCGGGCCGTCCCGACCCGGCATGGCGTTCGAAACCCGCGTCAGTCGCGCTCCAGGCACATGGCGATGCCCATGCCGCCGCCGATGCACAGCGTCACCAAGCCCTTCTTGGCGTCGCGCCTGGCCATCTCGTAGAGCAGCGTGATCAGCACGCGCGCGCCCGACGCCCCGATCGGGTGGCCGAGGGCGATGGCGCCGCCGTTGACGTTGACCTTGGCCGGGTCCCAGCCCAGATCCTTGTTGACCGCCAGCGCCTGGGCGGCGAAGGCCTCGTTGGCCTCGACCAGGTCCAGGTCGTCGATCGTCCAGCCCGCCTTCTCCAGCGCCTTGCGGCTGGCCGGGATCGGCCCGGTGCCCATGATCGCCGGGTCGACGCCGGCGGTCGCCCACGAGACGATGCGCGCGAGCGGCGCGATCCCGCGCCGGGCCGCCTCCTCGGCGCTCATCAAGACCGCGATCGCGGCGCCGTCGTTGATGCCGCTGGCGTTCCCGGCGGTCACCGTGCCCTCCTTGTCGAAGGCGGGGCGCAGCTTGGCCAGGGTCTCGGCCGTGGTGCCGTGCTTGGGATACTCGTCCGTGTCCACGGTGACATCGCCCTTGCGGGCCCGGATGGTGACCGGGACGATCTCCTCGGCGAAGCGCCCGGCCTTTTGCGCCGCCTCGGCCTTCTGTTGGGAGCCGGCGGCGAAGGCGTCCTGGTCGCCGCGCGTGAGCTGCCATTTCTTGGCCACGTTCTCGGCCGTGTTGCCCATGTGGTAGCCGTTGATCGCGCACACCAGGCCGTCGGTGATCATGGTGTCGCGGAACTTCAGGTCGCCCATCTTGGTGCCGTCGCGCAGGTGCGCGCAGTGCGGCGCCTGGCTCATGCTCTCCTGGCCGCCGGCGACGACGATGTCCGAATCGCCGAGCTGGATCGCCTGATAGCCGAGCGCGACGCTGCGCAGGCCCGAGCCGCACAGCTGATTGATCTGATAGGCGGTCTTCTCGACCGGGATGCCGGCGCCGATGGCCGCCTGGCGGGCCGGGTTCTGGCCGGTGCCGGCGATGAGGATCTGCCCCATGATGACCTCGGAGACGTCGTCGGGCTCGACCTTGGCCCGGGCCAGCGCCTCGGTGATCGCGACGATGCCCAGGTCGTGGGCGGGGAACGAGCTCAGGGCGCCGTTGAAGGACCCGACGGGCGTGCGCGCGGCGGCGGCGATGACGACGTCGGTCATTGGATGTCTCCTCGATCAGGATGCGCGGCGGTTGGCGCGCGGCGTGGCGGCCGTTATAGGGCCGCCCGGACGGCGAAACAAGGGACGGAATGCTGCACCGCGAAAAAACTTTTCAGGCCATCGCCGCCTTCAGCCAGCGCGCCAGGGGTCCGTACAGAATCGTCGCCGCGCGGCCACCGGCGACCATGCCGATATGGCCGGCGCCAACCACCCGGCGCTCCGCCCGCGGCAGGGCATCGGCAAGCGGCGCCGCCGAGGCGGGCGGCACGATGTGGTCCTTGCCCGGGATCATCACCAGCGACCGCGCCGGCACTTCGGCCGGCAGCACCGGCCGCCCGGCGATGCGCCAGACGCCGCGCGCCGGCCTGTTTTCCACGTACCAGCCGACCAGGCATTCGTGCGCCACCGGCCCGGCCAGGGGCACCCCGTCGTTGAGCCAGTCCTCGAGGACGACGAAGTGCCGGGCCTTTTGCGAGCCCCCGTCGAGGGCGGCGAACCGTTGGAACTTGCGCGACGTGAGATAGGGGTCGAGGCTCATGAACATCGCCTGCAGGACATCCACCGGCAGGACGCCGAGCCGATCCATCATCATGGCCAACTGGGGCGCCATGGCCCTGAGCAGGCGGATCTTGCCCGTCTGGCCGGCGTGGAAATCCCACGGCGTGCCCATGAGGGCGAGCGCGGCAACGCGGCCGGGCTGGCGCTGGGCCAGCGCCAGGGCCAGCAGACCGCCCATGCAGTAGCCGATGACGCCGGCCGGCCGGCCGGCCAGGTCGACGGCCGCGGCCAGGGCCGCTTCCAGACGCCCGGCGACGTAGTCGGTGAGCGTGAAGGCCCGTTCCGCCGCGCCGGGAGCGCCCCAATCCACCAGAAACGGCCGGAACCCACGCGCCGCCAGGCTGCGCACGAGGCTGCGTTTTTCGGTAAGATCCAGGATGTAGGCCCGGTTGATCAGCGACGGGACGACCACCAGGGGGACGGCGCCGGCCCCCTTCGCCGCGCCCGCGCCGTAGTCGAGAAGCCGCGTCGATCCCTCGCTCCACACGACGGGCGGATCGGCCGGCCGCGCCCGGCGGGGGTGGCGGCGATAGGCCCGCCCCCCGTCGGCGAACGCGGCGAGCCGCCGGCAGGCCTCGGCGTCGACGGCGCCCGCGAAGGCGTCAGGATCGACGCGGCCGAGATCCTCCCTCAGCGCCGCCGCGGCCTCGGCGAGTTCCGGCCTCCAGGGCAGCAACCCGCTTTTCAAGGGCCCCAAGGCGGCGCGTGCACTCAGCCAGATCATGGTCTGGAGCGCCACGTGCAGCGGCAGGGGCCTGGGCCCCGGGGGCACGGCCTGCGGCGGCGGAGGGGCTGGCGTCGGGCTTTTGCCTGGTGTCGGTGCCATCGCGTTTCGGGGGTTCACCGCCCTTTGCCTCGCCTTCGGGCGGCGCCGTCGCGGCCTGGGCCATGGAGGCGAAGGCGGCGGCGCCCGTATTCATCAACTCGATCGTCCGGGCCATGAGTTCGGCGACCTCGCGGTCCTCGGCAAGGCCGGCCAACTGCTCCTGCCAAAGGTCCAGGTACCGTTGGGCCAGGGCGTGCAAATCCGGAGGCTCGGACATGGCCTTTCCACGTGTCCCGCGGCAGTCATTATACCGCGCCCGACGAGGGCGGGGGAAATTTCACTGCAATGCAGCATTTTCCGGGAGGTCTTTTTATGGTACCAATGGCGGAGACGCGCAAGGGCACTTGGGACAACCCGGCCATGGCTGACACTTCCCGGGGCGACGGTTCCGGTTCGGAAAAGACGCCGGTCACCATCAAGAAGTACGCGAACCGGCGCCTCTACAACACGGCGACCAGTAGTTACGTGACCCTCGACCACCTGTCGCAGATGGTCAAGGACGGCTGCGACTTTGTCGTCTACGACGCGAAGACGGGCGACGACATCACGCGGTCCGTACTCACCCAAATCATCGTCGAGGAGGAATCGAAGGGACAGACCCTGTTGCCGGTCAGCTTCCTTCGCCACCTGATCAGCTTCTACGGCGACAGCCTGCAGGCCCTGGTGCCGCGCTATCTGGAATACTCCATGCAGTCGTTCGCCCGCAATCAGGAGCAGATGCGTCATTACATGAGCGACGCCATGGGCGGCCTCATGCCCTTTGCCCAGTTCGAGAAGATGGGCGACCAGAACGCCGCCAATTTCGAGCGTGCCATGAAGATGTTCGCGCCGTCCTACGGTGACGACGCGGCCAAGAAAGACGCCGGTAAAACGGAAGAGCCGGAACCCGCCAAGGAGCAGCTGGAAGAACTCCGGGCCAAGCTCAACCAGATGCAAGAGCAGTTGGACGCCCTGACCGGCAACGGCGGCGAATCCTGAGGGCCGCGGGCGGCGCAAAAATACCATCCCGTGACCTCCCCGACCGGGGATGGAACGGCCGGTAAACACTTTCGCTTTCGGAAGCGTGGCGCCGTTCGGGCGTGCCGTCCGGCCGACCCGTGTTTGCGGCTTTACGGGCTCTTGAATATATACACCAAAAATTGTATATCTTTATGCCTCTTAACGTTTTAATGTGGGACACAATGCGATAGGATATACCTGCCGACGGACGTCAGGCACCGCATGGCCGCGGTTCAGGGAAGGGTGTCCGACGACCGTGTCCTCGTCATCGAAGCGATCGAAACCGAGGGCGTGACCGCAGCGGACACGTGGGGGATTGGCGGCCAACGCCGGTTTCCTTGGCGACGGGGCGAACGATGAAAAGCGTACACCCAACGTGATCTTGGAGGGAACGCACGTGCCTCGGATATCCAGGAAAATCGAGTCATTGCAAGGCCGTGGCGCGACGATCACCCGTGCCACCGAAACCGACCGCTACGTGGGCGGCCGTATCCGCGAGCGCCGCATCATGCTGGGGTTGAGCCAGCAGCAGATGGCCGACATGATCGGCGTCTCCTACCAGCAGACCCACAAGTACGAGCACGGCATCAACCGCATATCGGCGGGGCGGCTGTATGAGATCGCCCAGGTGCTGAGGGTCCCGTTGAGTTTTTTCTTCGAAGGTTTGGGAGACCGGCCCGCAGGAGGAGTCCTGACCGGACGTCAGCGCATGTGTCTTGAGCTGGCGCGCAATTTCGCCCAGATCACCAACGGGCGCCACCAGGAGGCCCTGAGCCAGCTGGCGCGCACCCTGGCCCGGGAATAACGTCCGCGCCCCTGGCTTACGCCCCGGGGGCCGCGGGGGCGCCCCCCGCATACATTGTCGGGGGGACACCCCCCGGTGGCCCCCCGGGGCGTCGGGAAGGCTTTCCGATGGGACGCCATCGCCTGCGCCTCCCCTCCTACCGAGGAAACGGGAAAAGCGATCGTAGGGGCGCACTTTAGCTGATGCAGGCCACTAGGCCGGCGAACCCCGGAGAATCGCAGCCTCAAGGCCGCCCGCGGCGGCGGCGGCGGCGTCCCAAACCCGCTTGCGCCCTTATTGTAAGTGTGTATAGTGCGCGCCTCTTTGGCGCTTCCTGCCGGGGTGATCCCGGCTATGCCCCGCGTTTGCGGGGTTGAGATAATCCGTAGGGAGACAGGAATGCCGTTTTACGAAAACGTGTTCATCGCACGCCAGGACATTTCCACGCCGCAGGTGGAATCCCTGGCCGACGACTTCACCAAGATCATCGAGGATCAGGGCGGCACGGTCGCCAAGCGGGAGTACTGGGGCCTGCGCGGCTTGGCGTACAGGATCAAGAAAAACCGCAAGGCCCACTACGTCCTTTTCAACATCGACGCGCCGGCCGAGGCCGTCCACGAAATGGAACGCCAGATGCGCCTCCACGAGGACGTGCTGCGTTATCTGACGCTGCGCGTGGACGAACTGGAGGAAGGTCCGTCGGCGATGATGCAGAGGCGCGGCGGCCGCGAGGACCGCGAGGGCCGCGAGGGCCGTGCGGGCCGCGAGGGCCGCGAGGGCCGCGAGGGCCGCGAGGGCCGCGAGGGCCACGAGGGCCGTGCGGGCCGACCGCGCCGCGACGAACCGCAGGCGCCGCAGAAACACGCCAGGGCGGAGAAGGGAACGGACCGGCCGGCGAAAACGGAGGCCCCGGACGCGGCCCCGAAATCGGGCGACGATGCGCCGGCCGACACGGCCGGGGACAAGGCCGCCGGAAAGGCCGGGGACATGGCCGCCGGCAAGACCAAAGCCACGGCCAAGGCCAAAGCCGAGGACAGCGGGCGCGGTGCCGCCGCCAGGAAGAAACCGGCCAAGGCCAAGCCGGAGGGCGACGACGACGCCAAGCCGTCCGCAAAGGCCGCGTCCGCGGATGAGGACGAGACGAAAGGGGACGCGTGATGCCACCTGCACCGAAACAACGCCGCGGTGGCGGTGGCGGGGGCGGGGGTCGACGCCCGTTTTTCCGGCGCCGCAAGACGTGCCCGTTCAGCGGGCGGGGGGCGCCGAAGATCGACTACAAGGATGTGCGGCTCCTTCAGCGCTACACGTCGGAGCGGGGCAAGATCATGCCGAGCCGCATAACAGCGGTCTCGACCAAGATGCAACGCAAGCTGGCGAAAGCGATCAAACGGGCCCGTTACCTCGCCTTGATCCCCTACTTGGTCAAGTAGGCTACAACCGAAACACGGGCCCCGTACCACGCCGGGGATGGGCGCGGGAACACATGCCCGTCCGCCGGGAGAGCGGGATGTCCAAGGATATGCTTATCGCGCTCGGCGGCGGCGGCCTTAGCGCGGCCGCATCCATGACCTTCCTGATGGGATCGCCGGCGGCACTGGTGTTCGTCTACCTTGCACCGTTGCCGCTGCTGCTGGTGGGCCTGGGCCTGGGTGCCAAGGCGGTAGCGGTCGCCGGGGTCACCGGGTTCATGGTCGCCGGCCTGACCGGAGGCGCCACGACGGCGGGCCTGTACGGACTGCTCAATGCCCTGCCCGCGGCGCTGGTCGTCCGCCAGGCCCTGATGCAAAGGCCGACCGGCCCCGCCGGCGGCGTCCAGTGGTACCCGGTAGGCTCCATCCTCGGTTGGCTGACGGTCCTCGGCGCGGGCATCTTCCTGACGGCGGTCCTGGCCAGCCACGCCGTCGGAGAAGCGGGCCTCGAGGATTCCGTATCCACGTACCTGGACCGGGCCTTCACGATCATGGCGCCGGCCCTCGGCGAAACCGAGCGCGCCACGGCGGTGGCCAGGTTCACGCCCCTGTTTCCGGGCTTCGTGGTCACCTCCTGGTTGGTGATGACGACGGTCAACGGAGTCCTGGCCCAGGCCCTGTTGGCACGCATGGGACGCGGCCTGCGGCCGCGAACACCGCTGGCGGACCTGAAACTGCCCGAGTGGATGTCCTCGCTTTTGGTCGCGTCGGCGGCCGTTGCGCTGTTGGCGCCGGGGGAGTTGGAGTATATCGGCCGCAATCTGGTGATCATCCTGGCGGTGCCGTTTTTCTTCCTTGGCCTGGCGGTGATCCACGCCCTGGCCCGCCGCGCGGTGCCCCTGACCATGTTGCTGGCGGTATTTTATTTCGTGTTTTATGTCCTTTTGCTGATCACCGGCTGGGCCGCCATGATGGTCGCCGGAATCGGGTTGATCGAACAGTGGGGCGGCGGGCTGCGCAGGCGCTTCGCCGGCCCCGACAAGAACCGGGAGAACGTGTGATGGAAGTCATCCTTTTGGAGCGCATCGAAACCCTTGGTCAGATGGGTGACGTGGTCAACGTCAAGCCCGGCTACGCCCGCAATTACCTGCTGCCCCAGAAAAAGGCGCTACGCGCCACCGAAGAGAACCGCCGCCAATTCGAGGGACAGCGGGCGCAGCTGGAAGCCACCAACCTGGAGCGGCGCGACGCCGCGCAAGAGGTGGGCGCGCGGCTGGACGGGCTGGCGGTGGTCCTGATCCGCCAGGCCGGCGACGCGGGCCAGCTGTATGGTTCGGTCAACGCCCGCGACATCGCCAAGGAAGTCACCCAGGCCGGCTTCACGATCGAGCGGCGCCAGGTCCAGCTTCCCCAGTCGATCAAGGCCCTCGGCCTGTACTCGGTACGCATTGCCCTGCACCCCGAGCTCGTTGTGGGCGTGACCGTCAACGTCGCGCGTTCCAAGGATGAAGCGGAGATCCAGGCCAAGACCGGCAAGGCCGTGGTCAACCTGGAATTGGAACAGGGACAGGGACAGGAACAGGAACAGGAAAAGGAATAGGGAAGACACGGGCGGGCCCGGTTCCACTCCAAAACCCTTCGTTTTGTGATATAATAGACCCTGGTTTCCTCCATGGGGCGATCACCGGGCCCTGGCAGCCGCGACGAGACGGCGGCGGAAAGGGAGGAGTGGAACCATGTTGGTGGCGAAAATGCTGACCCACCTGATTCGGGTGGGGACGCTGGGCGTCATCGATGTGGCCGGCCGGACCCACCGTTTCGGGACCGGGTCGGCGCCGTCGCTGACAGTGCGGCTGCACGACAAGGCCCTGCACTGGAAGCTCTTCTTCAGCCCGGAACTGCACGCCGGCGAGGCCACCATGGACGGCACGCTGACGGTGGAGGACGGCAGCCTCTACGACTTCCTCGAATTGATGATCATGAACATGGGCGCCGCCGGATACCATCCCTTCTACCGGGCGGTGGAGGGGGTGGCCCGGATGGTTCGGCACGTCCAACAGTTCAACCCGATTGGCCGGGCGCGTGGCAACGTGGCCCGCCATTACGACCTTTCCGACGCCCTGTACGACCTTTTTCTCGACACCAACCGGCAGTATTCGTGCGCCTACTTCGCCGACGGCGACGAAGACCTGGAGACGGCGCAGGAGAAAAAAATGCGCCACGTCGCCGCCAAGCTTCTCCTGAAACCGGGCCACAGGGTCCTTGACATCGGCTCGGGCTGGGGCGGGCTGGCGCTGTATCTGGCCAGGGAAATGCGGGTCGACGTCACCGGCATAACCCTGTCGTCGAACCAGCTCCAGGCATCGCGGGCGCTGGCCGAGGAGGCGGGACTCGCCGGGTGCGCGCGCTTCTTCCTGCGCGACTACCGCGAGGAGACCGGCACCTACGACCGCATCGTCTCCGTGGGCATGTTCGAGCACGTGGGCATCGGCCACTACCGCCGTTTTTTCACCAAGGTGCGGGACCTGTTGGCCGCCGACGGCGTGGCGCTCCTGCACACCATCGGACGGCGCCATGGTCCGCAGGTGACCAGCCCGTGGATCCGCAAGTACATCTTTCCCGGCGGTTACGGCCCGGCGCTTTCCGAAGTGGTCCCGGTGATCGAAAGGCTCGACCTGTACATCACCGACATCGAGGTGCTGCGCCTCCACTACGCCCAGACCCTGCGCCAGTGGCGGATGCGCTTCCTCGCCAACCGCGACCAGGCGAAGGCGCTGAACGCCGAGCGTTTCTGCCGCATGTGGGAGTTCTACCTGGCATCCGCCGAGGTCGCCTTCCGGTACCTGGACCACGTGGTCCTGCAGATCCAGTTGGCCAAACGCCAGGACGCCGTGCCCTTGACGCGGGACTACATCACCGAGTCGGAGCGCGCCCTGGCCGAAACCGCCGGCGGCCGACACAGCCGGGCGGCGTGACGACGCGGCGGATCGGGCCGCCGGTTTTCCACTGGTGATCCCCATTTCCACAGGTCAATCGAAAGATTCGGTTTTTTTCCCCGCTATAATTTCTGTTCCCGATTTACCCCGATATCACTGGGCCGAGGTGGCGGTTTACCTTTCCGCCCCATGCCCACCGCGCTGACCTCCCCGCCGCCCGAGGACCTGTCCCGCTCCGCCGCACCCGCCCCGGCCCTGCGCACGCCGCCCCACAACATCGAGGCCGAAAAGGCGTTGCTCGGCGCCATCCTGGCGAATAACCGCGCCTACGAAAGGGTGTCGGAGTTCCTGCGTCCCGAGCACTTCGCGATAACACACAATGGCCGGGTCTTCGCGGCGGCGGCGGCGCTCATCGAAAGGGGCCAGATCGCCGATCCCGTCACCCTCAAGCGGTACTTCGAGCAGGACGAGACCCTGGCCGAGATCGGCGGGCCGGCGTACCTGTCCGAGCTGGCGAATTCCGCCGTCACCGTGATCAACGCCGGCGAGTACGGCCGCATCGTCCACGACCTCTATCTGAAGCGGGAGCTGATCGGCCTGGGCGAGGACCTGGTCAACAGGGCCTACGCCGGGGAGGTGGACGAGACCGCCGTCGATCAGATCGAGCGGGCCGAGCAGGGCCTCTACGACCTGGCCACCACCGGCGAATACGAAGGCGGTTTCCAGCCCTTCAAGGACTCCGTGCTCAAGGCCATCCACATGGCCGAAACGGCGCACAAACGCGTCGGCGGGCTCGCCGGCGTGGCCACCGGGCTCACCGATCTGGACAAGATCCTGGGCGGCCTGCATCCCTCCGACCTGATCATCGTCGCGGGAAGGCCCTCCATGGGCAAGACGGCGCTGGCCACCAATATCGCGTACAACGCCGCCTATTCCCACCATCAGACCGAGGGCGCGGAAGGCGCCGTGGTCGGCTTCTTCTCCCTGGAGATGTCGGCCGAGCAACTGGCCAGCCGCATCCTGTCGGAGCAGACCAACATCTCGTCGGACCGCATGCGCAAGGGCGAGCTGTCCAACGACGAGTTCGCCCGGCTGTCGGCGGCCAGCCAGGCCCTGTATCAGATCCCCATCTTCATCGACGACACGCCGGCGCTCACCGTCAGCGCCCTGCGCACCCGGGCCCGCCGGCTCAAGCGCCAGCACAACCTGGGCCTTGTCGTCGTCGACTACCTGCAGCTCATCACCGCGAGCGTGACCTCGCGCAACGACGGCCGGGTGCAGGAGGTTTCCGAAATCACCCGCGGCCTGAAGGCCCTGGCCAAGGAACTGGACGTGCCGGTGCTGGCGCTGTCGCAGCTATCGCGCCAGGTCGAGCAGCGGGACAACAAGCGCCCACAGCTCTCCGACCTGCGGGAATCCGGCTCCATCGAGCAGGACGCCGACGTGGTCAATTTCATCTTCCGCGAGGAGTACTACCTGCAACGCGACAAGCCGATGCCGCACGTCGGCGAAACGGAGGAACGCTTCCACGAGAAGTACGAGCGCTGGGAGCGCCGACTGGACAAGGTGCGGAACCTGGCGGACATCATCATCGCCAAGCAGCGCCACGGCCCCACCGGCGAGGTCAAGCTGATGTTCCAGGGCGCCTTCACCCGCTTCGGCAACCTGGACACGGACCACGCGCCCGACGGATGAGCCGCCGCCATGACCAGCGTGGAACATTGCGGCGCCATCCTCACCATCGACCTCGACGCCATCGCCGCCAACTACCGGCTCTTGCGCGGCAGGCTGGCCGGCGCCGCCTGCGCCGCCGTGGTCAAGGCCGACGCGTACGGCCTGGGAATGGAGCACGTGGCGCCGGCGCTCAGCCGGGCCGGATGCGAGACCTTCTTCGTCGCCCATATCGACGAGGGCATCCAGCTCAGGCGTCTGCTCCCGGACGCCGGCATCCATGTGTTCAACGGGCTTCACGCCGGCTGCGAGCCGGTCTTCGCCGAACACCGGCTGGTGCCCGTGCTCAACTCCCTTGGCGACATCGAAGCCTGGGCCCGGTTCTGCGGCCGGGCCGGCGCGTCCCCGGTCCCGCCCGCCGACATTCACCTCGACACGGGCATGACGCGACTGGGTCTGCCCCCCGAGGAAGTGGATGTCCTGGCCGGCGAGCCGGACCGGCTGGGGCCCATCGACGTGGCCTACGTGCTCAGCCATCTGGCCTGCGCCGACGAGCCGGGCCATGAGCTGAACCGCCGGCAAGTGGACGCCTTCCGCAAGGCACGGGGCGCCCTGGCGCCGCGTCCGGCTTCCCTCGCCAACTCGTCGGGCATTTTTTTGGGCCCCGACTACCACTTCGATCTGGCCCGTCCGGGGGCCGCGCTGTACGGCGTCGCGCCGGTCCCCGGCGAGCCCAATCCGATGGCGCAAGTGGTTCGCCTACAAGGAAAAATCCTGCAAGTCCGCGACGTTGACACTCCCCAGACCGTTGGCTATGGTGCGACCCATCGCATCGCCCGGCGGGGGCGGATGGCCACCGTGGCCGTGGGTTACGCCGACGGTTACCTCCGATCCTCGAGCAACAGCGGCGGTGCAAATTTCGGAGACATACGGGTGCCAGTTGTGGGGCGCGTGTCCATGGACCTCATCACCCTAGACGTTTCCGACCTTCCCCACCGCATGGCCCGCCCCGGTGACCTTGTCGACCTCATCGGCCCGCACAATCCGCTTGACCGTCTGGCGGCGGACGCCGGCACCATCGGCTACGAGATCCTGACCAGCCTGGGATCGCGCTATCACCGGGTTTACAAGGGTGGCGGTGCTTGATCCTGGCGCACCGACTGAGACGGATGGTTCAGGCTGGAGCCAAAGGGTCGCGCTGCCCTGCGGGGCAGTTGGGTGAATCACCGGTCTGCCTCTGTGCACTAGTGCCATGAACGTCCTCCAACCCATCGGCCGGATCTTCCTCGCCTTCCTGGCGACCGTCGGCCGGCTGACCATGTTCACCGGCTCGGCGCTTTCGCACTGCGTACGGCCGCCGTTCTACCCGCGCATCATCGGGCGCCAGATGGTCGAGATCGGGTACTATTCCCTGCCCGTGGTCGGGCTGACCGCCATCTTCGCCGGCATGGTGCTGGCCCTGCAAAGCTACACCGGCTTCGCCCGTTTCTCGGCCGAGGGCGCGATCGCCAACGTCGTCGTGCTGTCCATCACCCGCGAGCTGGGGCCGGTGCTGGCCGGCCTCATGGTGGCCGGGCGCGTCGGCGCCGCCATGGCCGCCGAGATCGGCACCATGCGGGTGACCGAGCAGATCGACGCCCTGGAAACGCTGTCCACCAATCCCATGAAGTACCTGGTGGCGCCGCGGCTGATCGCGGGCCTGACCATGATGCCGGTCCTGGTGTTCATCGCCGACATCATCGGCGTCTTCGGGGGCTACGTGGTCGGCGTCTACAAGTTGGGTTTCAACGCGGCCAATTACCTGCAGCGCACCTATGATTTCCTGGAGGCCGAGGACGTGATTTCCGGCTTGGTCAAGGCGTCGGTCTTCGGTTTCATCGTCACCCTCATGGGGTGCTACCACGGCTACCATTCCAAGGGCGGCGCCCAGGGCGTGGGCACGGCCACCACCTACGCCGTGGTCTCGGCCTCCATCTTAATCCTGTCGTCGGACTACATCCTGACCGAGCTGTTTTTCGCCAAATGAGCGACGCCCAACCCAAAATCCGGCTGCGCGACCTGCACAAGTCCTTCGGCGACAAGGTGGTGCTGGACGGCGTCGACCTGGACGTCGGCGTCGGCGAATCGGTGGTCGTCATCGGCGGCTCGGGCTCGGGCAAGTCGGTGATGATCAAGTGCATCCTGGCCCTGTTGCCGGTCGGCGGGGGCAGCATCCAGGTGGACGGGGAAGAGGTGGTCGGCATCGGGAGCAAGGACCGCGAGCGCATCAACAGGAAATTCGGCATGTTGTTCCAGGGCTCGGCCCTGTTCGACAGCCTGCCGGTGTGGGAGAACGTGGCCTTCGGACTGCTCGCCGAGAAACGGGTCTTACGCTCCGAGGCCAGGGACGTCGCCGTCGGCAAGCTGGCCCAGGTCGGCCTGACGCCGGAGGTGGGCGATCTTTACCCGGCGGAACTTTCCGGCGGCATGCAGAAACGGGTCGCCCTGGCGCGCGCCATCGCCGCCGACCCCGAGATCATCTTCTTCGACGAGCCCACCACCGGCCTCGACCCGATCATGGCCGACGTGATCAACGACCTGATCGTCAAGATCACCCGCGAGATGGGCGCCACGGCGCTGTCGATCACCCACGACCTGGCGAGCGCCCGCAAGATCGCCCACCGCATCGCCATGTTGTACGAGGGCAAGATCATCTGGGCCGGCCCGACCGCCGACATCGACGACTCGGGCAACCCCTACGTGGACCAGTTCATCAACGGCCGCGCCGAAGGCCCGATCGAGATGGCGATCCGGGCGTGAGGGGGCGACGGGGCGAGGCGCTCCCGGTGGCCCGGGGACCGCAATCGGTTGTCATTAAGGGTTTTTCCGGGTCTCTCGCGGTCTTGGCGGCGGTCACATTTTTCTCTTTGGCCGGCCGTGTTTCTGGTCTAATACCGGCGTACCGTTTCACCGTCGCCCCGTAGGGAGGGTCCGGGCCCTTGGCGCGCACCGCCGCACGCTATGTCTGCCAGGAATGCGGGGCCAGCTTCCCCAAGTGGGGCGGCCGCTGCGAGGCCTGCAACGCCTGGAATTCGCTGGTCGAGGAGGCGCCCGTCG
>JACZWD010000211.1 GCA_022572335.1 Pseudomonadota bacterium | reverse complement strand
CTTAGCGGCCGTCGACGTCGGCGTGCCGCTGGTGGTGTGCATCACCGAAGGCATCCCGGTGCTCGACATGGTGCGCGTCAAAAGGGCGTTGCAGGGCTCGGGCACGCGGCTCGTCGGCCCCAACTGCCCCGGGGTGATCACCCCCGGCCAATGCAAGATCGGCATCATGCCCGGTCACATCCACAAGCCGGGCCGGATCGGCATCGTCTCCCGTTCGGGCACCCTTACCTACGAAGCGGTGGCCCAGACCACCACCAGCGGGCTCGGGCAGACCACCTGCATCGGCATCGGCGGCGATCCGGTGAACGGCACCAACTTCGTCGACTGCCTCGAGATGTTCCTCGCCGACGACGAGACCGAAGGCATCGTCATGATCGGCGAGATCGGCGGCACCGCCGAGGAAGAGGGCGCCCAGGTCGTCAGGGCGTCGAAGACCAAGAAGCCCGTGGTCGGCTTCATCGCCGGCCTGACGGCGCCCCCCGGGCGGCGCATGGGCCACGCGGGGGCCATTATTTCCGGCGGAAAGGGCGGCGCCGCCGATAAGATCGAGGCCTTGAAGAGCGCCGGCATCCACGTCGCCGACTCGCCAGCGTCCATCGGCAGCACCATGTTGAAGGTAATGGACGGTTAACCGTTCGCGGTTATCGGTTTGAACGCAGGACCGTTCGGTCCTGGATCACACGGAGGGAAGACGCGCTTGATTGCCGCGCCTTTTCCGGAGCCATGGCAGCCACACTTGATTCGTTCCTGACCGGCACCAACGCCGCCTTTATCGCCGAGCTTTATGCCCGCTACCTGGACGACCCCGCCACGGTGGACGCAAGCTGGGTCACCTATTTCTCGGGCCTGCAAGAGGACAGCGGGGCCGTCCTCGACGAGCTGCGCGGGGCCAGCTGGGCGCCCTCGGACGCGGGCGTCATCGGCCGCGGCGACGGCGACGGCGGGGTTGCCCCGTCCCCCATCCCCACCGGCACCGCGGGCGGATTGTTCGGCGCCGACCAGGTCCGGGCGGCGACCAAGGATTCCCTCAGCGCGCTGATGATGATCCGCGCCTACCGGGTGCGCGGCCATCTCATCGCCCGCTTCGACCCCCTGGGCCTGGAGGGCAATACCCACCACCCCGAGCTGGACCCCAAATCCTACGGCTTCACGGAAGCCGACATGGACCGCCCCATCTTCATCAACCAAGTGCTGGGACTGGAGACCGCGACCGTGCGCGAGATCGTTCAGGTTCTCCGCGAAACGTACTGCGGATCCATCGGCGTCGAGTTCATGCACATCATGGAGCCGGAGGAGAAGGCCTGGATCCAGCGGCGCATCGAGGGCATACGCAACCAGACCCAGTTCACCCTCAAGGGCAAGCGCGCCATCTACCAGCGCCTGGTCGAGGCCGACGGTTTCGAGAAGTTCCTCAATGTGAAGTACACCGGGACCAAGCGCTTCGGGCTGGACGGCGGCGAGAGCATGATCCCGGCGCTCGAGCAGATCCTCAAAAGGGGCTCGCAACTGGGCATCAAGGAGGTGGTGCTGGGGATGCCCCACCGGGGCCGGCTGAACGTGCTGGCCGGCATCATGTGCAAGCCCTACGTGGCCATTTTTTCCGAGTTTCAGGGCGTCGCCTCCAGCCCCGACGACGTCCAGGGTTCGGGCGACGTCAAGTACCATCTGGGCACCTCTGCCGACCGGGTGTTCGACGGCAACACCATCCATTTGTCCCTGGCCGCCAACCCCTCGCACCTGGAAGCGGTCAACCCGGTCGTCCTCGGCAAGGTGCGGGCCAAGCAGAACGAGCGCGACGACGAGGCGCGCAATCAGGTCATGGGCCTGTTGATGCACGGGGACGCCGCCTTCGCCGGCCAGGGCCTGGTCCCCGAGACACTGGACCTTTCGCAGTTGCGCGGCTACCGCACCGGCGGCACCATCCACCTCATCGTCAACAACCAGATCGGCTTCACCACCAGCCCGGCCCAATCGCGATCGTCGC
The DNA here is from genome assembly GCA_022572335.1 of Pseudomonadota bacterium. Lineage (GTDB taxonomy): Bacteria > Pseudomonadota > Alphaproteobacteria > Rhodospirillales > 2-02-FULL-58-16 > JACZQZ01. The sequence continues at coordinate 2,074 of JACZWD010000211.1, read as the reverse complement.
CCTATCCCTCGGACGTGGCCAAGGGGATCCAGGCGCCCATCTTCCACGTCAACGGCGACGACCCCGAGGCGGTGGTGCACGTGGCCCGCATCGCCACCGAGTTCCGCCAGGAATTCAAACGCGACGTGGTCATCGACTTGTTCTGCTACCGCCGCCACGGCCACAACGAGGCCGACGAGCCCATGTTCACCCAGCCCATCATGTACCGCGCCATCGGCGGGCATCCGACCACCCGCGAGCTCTACGCCAGGCGGCTGATCAAGGAGGGCGCGATCACCGAAGAGGACGCCGGGCGGATGGTCGCCGACTTCCGCGCGCGCCTGGAACAGGAATTCGAGGCGGCCCCCGGGTACAAGCCCAACAAGGCCGACTGGCTGGAAGGCGTGTGGAAGGGACTGGTGCAGTTCTCGGGCGAGGAGGAACTGCGCGACGACGATACCGCCGTTCCGATCAAGGTGCTGCGCGAGGTGGGCGCGGCGATCTCGCGCCCGCCGGAGAACTTCAACGTCAACCGCAAGATCCTGCGCCAGTTGGACGCCAAGCGGAAGATGATCGAGAGCGGCGAGGGTATCGACTGGGGGACGGCCGAGGCGCTGGCCTTCGGCAGCCTCCTGGTGGAAGGCACGCGGGTGCGCCTGTCGGGCCAGGACTCGGGGAGGGGCACGTTCTCCCACCGCCACTGCGTGCTCGTCGATCAGGACACCGAGGAACGGTACTTCCCCTTGAGCGAGATCCGCAAAGGCCAGGCCAGGTTCGAGGTCATGGACAGCCCCCTTTCGGAGGCCGGCGTGCTCGGCTACGAATACGGCTATTCGCTGGCCGATCCGCAAACGTTGGTGCTGTGGGAGGCCCAGTTCGGCGACTTCGCCAACGGCGCCCAGGTGATCATCGACCAGTTCGTCGCCTCGGGCGAATCCAAGTGGCTGCGCATGTCGTCCATCGTGCTGTTGCTGCCCCACGGCCACGAGGGCCAGGGGCCGGAGCATTCCTCGGCCCGTCCCGAACGCTACCTGCAGCTATGCGCCGAGGACAACATGCAGGTGGTCAACCTGACCACCCCGGCCAATTACTTCCACGCCCTGCGCCGGCAGATGCGGCGCAATTTCCGCAAGCCCCTGATCGTCATGGCGCCGAAATCGCTTCTCCGGCACAAGCGGGTGACATCCAGGTTGACGGACATGGCGGGCGGCACCGGCTTTCAACGGGTGCTGCCGGAAACCGAGGACCTGGTTGCCGACAAGAAGGTGCGGCGGGTGATCCTGTGCTCGGGCAAGGTATACTACGATCTCTGGCAGGCGCGCCGCGACGCGGGCATCGACGACGTGGCCCTGGTGCGCGTCGAACAGCTCTACCCGTGGCCGCGCAACACGCTGCTCAAACAGCTGCGCCGGTACCCGGGCGCCGAGGTGGTGTGGTGCCAGGAGGAGCCCGCCAACATGGGCTGCTGGACCTTTGTCTTCCCGCGCCTGGACAACATCCTGGCGGAGCTTGGCGGCACCAAGGCACGGCGCCCCGTGTACGCCGGGCGCCCGGCCGCCGCCTCGCCGGCGACGGGCATGGCCAAGGTCCACCAGAAGGAACAGGCGCGGCTGGTGGAGGGGGCCCTGACGGCGGCGCTGAAATCGTTGCGGCAGCCCTTCCTGCGCAAAACGGGATAAACGGGGTCCGGCCCGCGACCGGTGGAATTTGGGGACGACATGGCGATGGAGATCAAGGTACCCACCCTCGGCGAATCGGTGGTCGAGGCCACCGTGACCAAATGGTTCAAGGCGGTGGGCGAAGCGGTGGCGGTCGACGAGCCGCTGGTCGAGCTGGAAACCGACAAGGTGACGGTGGAGGTCAACGCCCCGGTCGCCGGCACCTTGAGCGAGATCGTCGCCGCCGAGGGCGCCGATGTCGAAGTCGGCGCCCTGCTCGGCACCATCGCCGACGGCGCCGCCGCGCCGGCGCCCAAGCCGGCGGCCCAGGAAAAGCCGGCGCCGGCGCCGCCCGCCGCGCCCGCGCCCCAACCAGCGCCTGAACCCGCGCCCGAACCCCAGGCCCATCCAGGGGCCATCCCGGCGCTGTCCCCGGC
>JACZWD010000210.1 GCA_022572335.1 Pseudomonadota bacterium | reverse complement strand
GTAAGCCGCCGTTGCGGTCGCGTAGGCGGCCCGTCGGAGGGCGTCGAAAAGTTTTGACGATGCGCCGCATCGCCGGCACCTTTCCTCCTGCCCGACGAGCCGCCTACGCGATCTCTATGAGTCATGATCAGCTTCCCTTGGAATTACGACAGGCCGCGTCGGTCGACCTTCCGATCACGGACGTGGTGCTTCCCGGCGCCATGACGGCCCGCGAACTGGCCGGAGAGGCCCGAGCCCTCTTTCCGGATCTGGCGGTGCCGTAAACCGCGGGTGATTCGAACGAGGCCGTCCGCCAGGTGGAACGCCTTGAAGACGGCGCCGAACCGATCGGAAGGCCCTGGCGCGCGGGGGACCTGGCGCGGCCGATCCGCCTTTCCCGGCCGTTGCGCCTGTCCGTCCCGGCGCGCCTGTCAACGGCCCACTGCCGGTCATCGCATCCCTGTCTCACGCGCTCTCCCTGGCAATTCAAAGACATCGAGAACCAAACGGCGCCGGAAACCCGCGTGTTGTCTGCACGACCCATACAATACGGAAAGGTTTTTATACAATATTTATTATAATTATATTCATTTTTTATCGGATTTTACTTTGTTTTGTAACTATAAATGCTATACTTTTGTGTTAATGCTTGTTGACTACGTAATTAATTATTGATAAATTACGTGAGAATTCGTCGGACATTCTAGCCGGGCCGAACAGACGCAGCGCCCGTAAAACGCAGGAAGAGCAGAAATGCCGAAAGCAACCAAAGCGCTGAAGACAGGGTACGTGACCTCCGCCCTTTTCTTCCCGGCGGTTGGGGCGTTTTACCTTGCCCGAAATCTGCCCTTCGTCGACACCGCGATTCTCGCGGAGCAATTCACGATTTTCGGGCGCCCGGCCACCTTCGGCCTGCTGATCGCCACGATCCTGACGGCGACGGCGCTTGGCCTTGTATTTGCACTCGTCCGCCGGACCGGGCACAACCCGTCGCGCCCGCGGCGCCCGGGCGGCACTGTCCGCCATCGGCAAACCATGATCAACGGCGCCGCCGACCGCGGCTCCGACGGAATCCTGTTAATCGACGAGACCGGGTTCATCCTGGACACCAATCCCGCCGCCAAGAAGATGCCCGGCGCGGGCGCGCAGGACTACGGCAGGCAAACAGCTGACCGCCCTATCGGCAGCCTCATACCGGACGCCACCGCTCTCGTACCCGAGGCGCCGGCGGCCGGCGTGCGGCGCGGCTTTTATCTGGACATCCAGGCGTAAACTCTTACCCGCGGTTCCCCATGTGAAGTCCTCCGATGGGGTCGATGATGCCTCGATCTCGCCAGATCGTCCTCTAACTCCCGTGCACGATTTCGCGCACCCTACGACGGCCTTACCGCCGCCCGATGGTTCCGGCGTCCCGCGTGCCCCCCGTCAACCGCTGGGCAGGAACCGGAATCCCGCCTCGCCGGGGTCCTCGGCGGGATGGATGGCAACGTCGGTGACCATGGCCGCCGGCGGGCCCGTCCGGCAGGCCGCGACCATGTCGTCGACGGCGGCGGCGGGGCCGGCGAACAGGGCCTCGACGGTGCCGTCGAACCGGTTGCGGACCCAGCCGCGGAGGCCCCGCGCCCCGGCCTCCCGGGCCACCCAGCCGCGGAACCAGACGCCCTGGACGCGGCCCTGTATCAGCACGCGCACGGCCGTGGTCGCGGTGGTCATGGGCCTTCTTTTTCGAACTCGAGGATGGCCTGATCCACCACCAGGCTGTCGCCCGGCCGGGCATGGACGGCGGCGACGACCCCGTCGCGGTCGGCGCGCAGCACGTTCTCCATCTTCATCGCTTCGACCACCGCCAGTTCCTCGCCGGCCTTGACCGCCTGGCCCACCTCGACGGTCACCGAAACCAGGAGTCCGGGCATGGGCGAAAGCAGATATTCGAGCGCGGGGCGCGCCTTTTGCGCCGGCATGAGCGCATGGAGTTCGGCGGCGCGCGGGTTGAGGACCAGGACATCGGCCTGGGCGCCGGCGTGTCCCAGGCGGTAGCCGACGGTGAGGCGTTCGACCTGCAGGCACAGCTCGGCCCCGTCTATCCGGGCGCGAAACAAGGGTTCGCCCAGCTTCCAGGCGGTGCGCACCTGGTGACGGCGGGCCTCCACGGTGACGTCGAAGCCCCCGTCCACGGCGCGCACGCTCACCGGATGGTGTTCGCCCTTGAGCACCACGACCCAGTCCCCGGCCACCGTCGGCTCGCCGCGGGGCGGGCGGCCGGTGATCGTGGCGGCGCGGTCCTCATAGGCGCGGTGCATGGCGGCGCCGACGACGAAAAAGAGGGCGGGGTCGCCGCCGGGCGCGTCCGCGTGGCGGAAGCCGTCCGGGAATTCCTCGGCGATGAAGCCGGTCGACAAGCGCCCTTCGGCGAAACGGGGATGGGCCATCACCGCGGCCAGGAAGGCGATGTTGTGGGAGACGCCGCGGACGAGGAACGCATCCAGCGCCCCGCGCATGTGGCCGATGGCGGCCTCGCGGGTGTCGCCCCGGGCGATCAGCTTGGCGATCAGGGGGTCGTAATGGACGGATATCTCGTCGCCCTCATGGACACCCGTGTCGACGCGCACGCTGGCACTTTCGGCGGGCGGCCGATAGCGGACCAGGCGCCCCACCGAGGGCAGAAAGTCGCGCACCGGGTCCTCGGCGTAGATGCGCGCCTCGATGGCCCAGCCGTCGAGGCGCACCCCGGCCTGCGAGAACGTGAGCTCTTCACCGGCGGCGATGCGGATCATCCATTCCACCAGGTCCAGCCCCCAGACCATCTCCGTGACCGGGTGCTCGACCTGCAGCCGCGTGTTCATTTCCAGGAAATAGAAGTTGCGCCCGGCGTCGACGATGAACTCCACGGTGCCGGCGGAAACGTATTTCACCGCCTTGGCCAGCGCCACGGCCTGTTCGCCCATGGCCTTGCGGGTGGCGTCGTCGATGAACGGCGACGGCGCCTCCTCGATCACTTTCTGGTACCGGCGCTGGATGGAACATTCGCGCTCGCCCAGGTACACCACGTTGCCGTGGCCGTCGGCCAGCACCTGGATTTCGATGTGGCGGGGGCTTTCGATGTATTTCTCCATCAACACACGGTCGTCGCCGAAGCTGGACCTGGCCTCGCGGGCGGCGGAGCGGAACCCTTCGCGGACCTCGTCGCCGTCGCGGGCCAGGCGCATGCCCTTGCCGCCGCCGCCGGCGCATGCCTTGAGCATCACCGGGTAGCCGATCCCTTCGGCGACGGCCACCGCCTGGCGGGCGTCCTCGAGGGCTTCTCCATGCCCGGGGATGGTGTTGACGCCCGCCTTTTCGGCCAGCCGCTTGGATTGGATCTTGTCGCCCATGGAGGCGATGGCCGCGGCGCCGGGACCGATGAAGACGATCCCTTTATTTCCCAGCGCGCGGGCGAAGGCGGCGTTCTCGGCGAGGAATCCGTAGCCGGGATGGACGGCCTCGGCGCCGGTCTCGCGTGCCGCCGCGACGATGGCGTCGACGGCCAGGTAGCTTTCGGCGGACGGCGGCGGACCGATGCGCACCGCCTCGTCGGCCAAGCGGACATGCAGCGCGTCCCGGTCGGCGTCGGAGTACACGGCGACGGTGGCGATGCCCATCCTGCGCGCCGTCTTGATGATCCGGCAGGCGATCTCGCCCCGGTTGGCGATGAGAATTTTCTTGAACATCCCCCGTTTGGAAACCTTCACTGTACCGGCGCGCCTCCCGGCAGGGGGCAGCCTACCGCGCCGCTCCCCGACAAGGCACGGAAAAATATCACTTTTGCCGGTGGGGTCCCCGGCGGAAGGCGGTTAGCCCGGATATTTCATGAAGGCGCTGGTGCATGGAACGCCGCTGGTTGCCCTTCAACGGATGGCGCCGGTTTTCACCAAGGTCCGTTGTGTCCCGTTCACCGCTGAACGGTTTTGCGGCGGCCCTGTCCGCCCAAATCGGCGCCCGCAGCCTCAAGCCATAGCCCCGGCTATGGCTTTCGGCTTCGCACGCCACCTTGGACGAACATTGCTCGCCGCAATTCCCGTTCCCTTCATGAAATATCCGGGCTAGAGGAA
>JACZWD010000209.1 GCA_022572335.1 Pseudomonadota bacterium | reverse complement strand
AACGCCTTCGCTCCCTTGACGACGCCGCTCAAGGGTTGGGCGCCCTCGGGCAGGGGCGGCGGCTTGGCGAACGGCGCAAGGGTCCGCCAGTACGCGCTCGCCGGTTCGTCCGCGGGCGCCAGGAGGTCCTCGCCCAGGGCCGCGGCGAGGGCCGCCTCGAAGCCCGGCTCGACGGTGAGCGAATCGATCAGCGGCGGCCATGGCCCTTCGTCCCCGGTCTCCAGCAGGCCGGCCAGGGCCCGCTCCTCCGCCTCCAGCCGGGTCAAGGCGGCCGCGGCGGCCTGCAGCGCCGAAACCGTGTCGGCGGCTTTGTCGGCGGCCTCGGTGCGTCCGCCGTCCGCCGTCTGCGCGTCGGCGCGTGTCCGCTCGATCTCGGCGCCGGCCGCGGCAAAAGCGGCCTTTGCCGTGTCCAGGGCCGCCGGGTCCACCGCGTGGCGTTCCAGCTCCCCGTGGGCCTTGGCGACCTCGGCGGCGCGGGCGGCGAGTCGGTTCTTGCGCTCGCTGACCTCCGAAATCGTGTCCGCCAGGCTTGCCCGGCGGGCCTCGGCGGCGGCCATCCGTTCGGTGACCTCGGTGAGGCGGGCTTCCAGGGCGTCGACGGCCTCGGCCGCGGCGGCCAGGGCGTCGGCCGCCTTCCGGCGGGCCGCCTCCTCGCCGTCCGTTGCCTCGTCGATGCGCGCGCGCTCGGCCTCCAGGCTCTCCATGGCGGCGCCGGCGTCTTTGGCAAGGGCCTTCTCGCGGGCGGTGTCGGCGGCCACCTGTTGCAGGCGAAGCTCGCAGTCCTTGCGGGCGGCCGCGATCCGCTCTTCCTCGGCGTCCAGGCCGTCGCGGGCCAGGATCAACCGCTGCAGCTCGGCCGCCGCCCCGGCCTCCGCCTGGCGCAACTCGGGCAGGTGGGCGGCGGCATCGGCCTGCCGGGTGGAGGCGGCGCCGGCGCGGCGGGTCAGATCGGTGACCTCGCGGTCGGCTTCCTTGAGCCGCGCCCGGCCGGTGTCCGTCTCGTCGGTGGCGGCGTGCCAGCGCAGGTGGAACAGGGCCGCCTCGGCGCGGCGGATGTGATCGCTGAGGTTGCGGTAGCGGTTCGCCTGCCGGGCTTGTTTCTTGAGGCTGTGGAGCTGGGCGTCGAGGGTGACCAGCACGTCGTCGAGGCGGTCCAGGTTGGTTTCGGCGCCGCGCAGGCGCAGTTCGGCCTCGTGGCGGCGCGAATGCAGGCCGGTGATGCCGGCGGCCTCCTCCAGAATGGTCCGCCTTTCGGCCGGCTTGGCGGCGATGACGGCGCCGATCCGCCCCTGGCTGACGATCGCCGTGGAACGGGCGCCGCTGGCCGCGTCGGCGAACAGAATCTGCACGTCGCGGGCGCGCACCTCCTTGCCGTTGATGCTGAAGGTGGAGCCGCTGCCCCGTTCGATGCGGCGGCTGACGCTCAGTTCCGCGTGATCGTTGTAGCGGGCGGGGGCGGTGCGGTCTTTGTTGTCCAGGCTCAGCACGACCTCGGCGATGTTGCGCGGCGGCCGCTCGCCGGTGCCGTTAAAGATGACGTCGTCCATTTCGCCGCCGCGCATCTGCTTGGCCGAGGACTCGCCCATGACCCAGCGCAACGCCTCGACCAGGTTGGACTTGCCGCACCCGTTGGGTCCGACGACGCCGGTCAGGCCGGGTTCGATCAGGAGCTCCGTGCCGTCGACGAAGGACTTGAAGCCGGAAAGCCGCAGTTTGTTGAAGCGCAACACTATCCGGTCCTGCCAGTACTCACTTGCACGATTTCGCGTACCATACGATCGCGTTTCCCGTTCCCTCGGCAGGAGGGGACGCGCGGGCGATGGGGACCCATCGTCAAGGGTTCTCGACGCCCCGAGGGAGCGGGAAACGCGACCCGAAGGGCGGTCTTCCGAGGCCCCCGGACGTCGTCGCGCGCCCCTTGTGATGCTCCAGCATCACGGCGCGCCGCGCTCCTAGCCGGATGACCTCGGAAGACCGTCGTATGGTGCGCGAAATCGTGCAAGGGAGTACTACCGCTTTTTCTCGAGCGCTTTTTCGATGACGTCCCGGAAGTCCTCGAAGGGCCGCGCGCCCACGATCTTCTCGCCTTCGATGATGAACGTGGGCGTCGAATCGATCCCGAACTTCTGCTGGGCGTCCGCCGCCCGCTCGCGGATGTCCGTCATCAGGGGTTCGTTCACCAGGCAGGCTTCGAAATCCGTCTGGGAGATGCCGCCGAACCGGGCCACGCGCGCCAGTTCCCTCCTCGGATTGTCGCTGCGCGACCATTGCGCCTGGCTGCGGAACAGGACCTCGATGAAGCCGAAGTACTTTTGGCGGCCGCCGCAACGGGCCACCATGGCCGCCACCAGGGCCAACCCGCCCAAGGGGAAATCGCGGTAGACCAGGCGCACCTTGCCCGTGTCGATGTAGGTTTCCTTGATCTTGGGCAGGACGTCGCGGTGGAAGGCGGCGCAATGGGAGCAGGCCAGGGACGAATACTCGATCATGGTCACCGGCGCATCATCGCGGCCCATGGCCATTTCCGCCACCGCGTCTTCAAGGGGGACGATGCCGGCGGCGGCGGGAGGGGCCGCGAGCAAAAGCGCCAGGATTCCTATACCTAGTACAAATCTGGACAAAATGGCCTCTCAAGGTACAAGATGTTGTTGAATATAGGATTGCCGGAGGCACTGCACAAGCCCCCGCACAAGCCCCCGCGGCGCTGGCGGTGGATCCTGGCCGAATGTCGCCGGGCGGGACCCCCGTCAGTCCTTCCCGGCGCGCCGGCCGATCACCGCCCGTCCCAGGGCTTCCAGCGCATGGCGAAGCTCCGGGTCGTCGACGGTGCAGAGCTGCCGCACCAGCTCTTCTTCCTCGCCCGGTTCCAAGGCGCGGACGGCCGGCGGGGACGCCTTTCGCCTTTTCGGCAACGGTCCCTGGAGGAGCTTCAGGCGGGCTACCGCGCGGTAGCCGAAGTACCCGTTGATGCGCTCGATGAGCAGGGGTTCCAGGTGCTGCAGCTCGATGGCCAGGCTGCCGCTGTCGATGCGCACATGAAGCGTGCCCTCGGCCCCGCCGCCCGACGCGGCAACGATCTTTTGGGGCGCGCTGTGGGCCGCGAAGTGGGCGCCGACGATCGCCGGCCACTCATTGACGATGGCGCCGTCGGCGAAGCCGCGCCGGGAGAACAGGGGCCTGGTGATGTTGGCCACCATGGCGGCGAGGGCCCTGGGCCCGCGTCCCCTGCCGGTCATCGAAGCGCCCTCCCGGTCTTCTGGTCCATGACATACATGACGTAAAAGGATGGCCGAACGCCGGCGCCGGCCCGTGGCGCCGTGGCCGGCGCCGCCGACTCTTCGAACAGGCGCCGATGCCTATAGTATGATCCCGGCCGCCACGGAACAACCGGACATGTCCACCGCCGCCATGACGTCCCCCGCCCGCCTGCGCCGGCGCCTGCTTTCCTGGTACGGCCGCCACCGGCGGGCGCTGCCGTGGCGCACCCCGCCCGGCGGGACCCCCGATCCCTACCGGGTGTGGCTCAGCGAGATCATGCTGCAGCAAACCACCGTCGCCACCGTCACGCCGTATTTCCGCGATTTCGTGGCCCGCTGGCCGACCATGGGGGACCTGGCGAACGCCGATCTGGACCAGGTGCTTCACGCCTGGCAGGGCCTGGGCTATTACGCCCGCGCGCGCAACCTGCACAAATGCGCCCGGGCCGTGGTGCGGGACTTCGGCGGGCGCCTGCCCGACAGCGAGGGGGAATTGCTGGGCCTGCCCGGAATCGGCGCCTACACGGCGGCCGCCGTCGCCGCCATCGCGTATGGCCGGAAAGCGAGCCCGGTGGACGCCAACGTGGCCCGTGTCGTCGCCCGGCTCTATGGGGTGCGGGACCCCCTGCCCGGCGCGCGGCCGCGCCTGGAGGCCCTGGCGGCGTCCCTTACCCCGGCGAAAAGACCGGGCGATTTCGCCCAGGCGATGATGGACCTGGGGGCCACGATCTGTCTTGCGCGCCGGCCGCGCTGCACACTGTGCCCGTGGCGGGGGGCGTGCGCCGCCCCGCGCTCGGGCGGACCCGCTACCCACC
>JACZWD010000208.1 GCA_022572335.1 Pseudomonadota bacterium | reverse complement strand
GGGACGACGCCGAGGATCTTCCTCGCCTGGTGGCCTTTATCAGCCTTGGCGCGAGCCAGAGGGCGGCCGCCTCGCCGGCCAGCCTGTGGCCGAGGGCCGACCAGTGGCCGTCGTGGGCGAAGTGGGTGGGCCCGAAACCGGCGGCCACAAGACGATCGTAGGGATCGATGACGGCGATGCCGCGGGACGCGAGGACCGCGGTCATGCGCCGGCGCAGCCGGCGATAAAAGGCATCGCCGTCCCGGATCTCGAACCGCGCCGGCGCGATGAGAACGGCGAACGGCGTGTCATTCGGCAGCATGGCCCGAAGGGCCGCCAGTTCATCCGCCGTTTTCTCCACCGCCGCGTCGAACCCCTCGTCGGCGATCTGGCGTCTGTAGACGTGGCCCTTGCGGATGACGCCGAATGCGGTCAGGGCCTCCCTTACGACGCCGACCCGCTTCGACGCGACGGCGAGGAAATTGTAGAGCGCCAGGTTTCGGGTCAATGACTGCTTGACCGAGATCCAGTCGATCACGGCATCCCCGTTCCCGGAGGCGGCCTGGCGTTCCTTGCCGCGGGCCTCCGCCCGGCAATCATAGGGGCGGACGTCGTTTTCCAGGACGAGGCCGACGACCACGGCGCGGGGCTTGACGGTGTCCGGCATGCGGGCGAACAGGGCCTGATAGCCGCAGACGTTGGTTCCCGGGCTGGCGACGTTGTACGTGGGGGCGTCCAGGGCGCGCCCGATCACCGAGGAATACATCTGGTCCCGCTCGACGCCCCAGCCGAAGGCCATGGAGTCCCCGATGATCCAGATGCGTCCGTCGGCCGCCGCCACCGGCTCGGGATCGCGCAGGCCGAATTGGTTGATCGTGATGCGGACGCGGAAGTCGCCGTTGTTCTGCGCGAAATGGCCGTCGAACCCGGGCTCGCCGATGTTGAGCACGCCGAGGCCGGGAACCACGGTCTTGCGGATGAACCAGCCGCTGTGAAACTCCCGCCATTGGGGCATGGCGATCCGGAGCACGCCTTCGGCGGCGACGCCGGTGAGGACGATCCCCACCAGCACCGCAACGAGGCGTCCCCTGAGCGTCGGCCTCCCGCTCATCCCGTTTTGCGGCCGACGATGTCGAACAGGGCGCCTTCCCGGGCGATGGTGCCGATCCACGACAACTGCGTGATCACCCGCTGATACGCCGTTCCGGGATCGGTCTCGTCGAACAGGACCGGCGCGTCCTCGCCCCCGGTGCCGAGGATGGGCGGCGAGCAGTTCAGGTACTCGACGCCGTTGTCGCCGAACCAGCCGAGGACCTCGTCGAGGGAGTGCCAGGTTTCGTGCGGGTTGTGGTACTGGTGCTTGATCCAGATCTCGGCCTTGCGGGGATCGTGGATGCGGGTGCGGACCACGTAGTCGATCTTCGGACCGAGGACGCCGATGAGGTGCGATCTGATCCGGGTCGCCACCCGCGCATACCGGTTGTACAGCCCGACCATGACGACGCCGCCGGGCTTGATCTTGCGGACGATGTGGCCGAAGGCCCGCCGGGCGTCGAAGGTGTGGTGCAACACCCCGTGGGCGATGACCACGTCGAAGGCGTTGTCCTTGACTGCCAGGTCGAAGATGTTCATCTGGGCGAACCCGCTGCGCACCAGGTCGTTGCGCACCTTGTGCTCCACCGCCAGCTTCAGACTGCCGAGCGACAGGTCGATGCCGAGCACATGGTTGTTGTTGAGCTGCAGAAAATGCGTCAACTGGCCGGTGCCGCAGCCGCATTCCAGCACAACCTTGTTGTATCCGATGGCCTTCAAAAGGTTGGCGGAGAACGGGTTGCGGCTGCCCTTGGCGACCAGTTCCCCGAAGTCCTCGAGTCCTTCGTAGCTGGGGAAGGGGTGTTCCTCGTAGAACGACTTGACCCGGTCGGTCACATCCCGGCCGTCGCCCTCCGTCCCCGTGTAGAGCGAGGGGATGCCCTCGACGAACGGGTAGACGGCGCCGGTCTCGGGACAGCGCAGGGCGCCGTCGATGTGTTCCAGCCCCGTCTCGTCGCCGCCGCCGGGCGCCTTGAGGCAGGCCAGGATCCTGTCCGAGAGCATGGGTGCCGAAGGCCGCCCGGGGTCCGGGGCGACGTCCGCCATGATCATTGCTCACCCTTGAACAAGATCGTGTTGCCCAGGACCAGGACATCCATCTCGGTGGCCATGAAGCAGCCATAGGCGTCCCCGGGGGTGCACACGATGGGCTCGTCGCGGACGTTGAAGCTGGTGTTGACCAGGACGGCGCGCCCCGTGTGCCGCTTGAACGCCTTCAGCAGGCGGTGGAAACGCGCGTTGGTGTCCGCGTGCACGGTCTGGATGCGGGCTGAGCAGTCGACGTGGGTCACGGCCGGGATGTCGCTGCGCACCACGTCCAGTTTCTCCAGGCCCTGGCGCCGCCCGTCGTCTTCGCTCAGGTCGCGCAGGCGATCCTCGCGCACCGGCGCCACCAGCAGCATGTACGGGGTGTCGAGGTCCATGGCGAAATACTCGGCCATATCCTCGCGCAGCACCGCTGGCGCGAAGGGGCGGAATCCTTCCCTGTACTTGATCTTGAGGTTGAGCAGGCGCTGCATGGCCGGCGCGCCGGCGTCGGCGAGGATGGAACGGTTGCCGAGCGCCCGCGGCCCGAATTCCATGCGCCCCTGGAACCAGCCGACCACCTTTTGATCGGCGAGCGCCCGGGCCACCGTCTCGAACAGGGCGTCGTCGTCCAGGTCCCGGCGCACGGCGCCAAGCCTGTCCAGGTCGGCGCCGATGCCGGCGGCGTCGAACGCGGGGCCCAGGTAGGCGCCGTTCATGCCGTCGCGGCCGTCGAAAACCCTTTCACTCCCGCCCACGGTGTGGGTGATGGCCAGGGCCACGCCCAACGCGGCCCCGGCGTCGCCCGCGGCGGGCTGGATCCACAGGTTCTCGAACGGACCCTGGCGCAGGATCCGGCCGTTGGCCACGCAGTTCAGCGCCACGCCCCCCGCCAGGCACAGGTTCCTCTGGCCCGTTTCGGCGTGCAGGGCGCGGCACAGGCTAAGCACGATGTCCTCGGTCACCGCCTGGACGGACCTGGCAAGGTCCATATGCCGCTGCGTCAGGGGTTCGGCGGGCTTGCGCGGCGCCCCCCCGAACAGCCGGTCGAACCGTCCGTTGGTCATGGTCAGCCCGGTGCAGTAGTCGAAGAAGTCCATGTTCAGGCGGAAGGACCCGTCCGCCTTCACGTCGATCAGGTTGTCATAGATGGCCTGGGCGTATCTGGGTTCCCCGTAGGGCGCCAGGCCCATCACCTTGTATTCGCCGTCGTTGACCTTGAACCCCAGGTAGTAGGTGAAGGCCGAGTACAGCATCCCCAGGGAATGGGGGAAGCGGATCTCCTTCAGCAAGGTCAAATCCTTCCCCCTGCCCAGGCCGAGCGAGGTGGTGGCCCATTCGCCGACGGCGTCCATGACCAGCACGGCCGCGTCGTCGAAGGGCGAGGGGTAGAACGCGCTGGCGGCGTGGGAATGGTGGTGAAAGCCGAACAGCAGCTTTTTCTCGTCCGCGGTGCCGCGGCCCAGGCCGTTCAGTCCCTTCACCAGAAGGCTTTTCTGGAAAACCTTCTCCTTCACCCACATCGGTATGGACTTGACGAACGACGGCAGGCCCGCCGGCGCGAACGCCAGGTAGGTCTCCAGCAGCCGGTTGAAGGTGAGGAGCGGCTTGTCGTAGAAGCCGATGTAGTCGACGTCGTCCAGGGTCACGCCCGCCTCGTCCAGGCAATAGGCGGCGGCTTCGGCGGGGAACCCCGAGTCGTGCTTCCGGCGCGAGAAGCGCTCCTGTTGCGCGGCGGCCACGATGGCGCCGTCGCGCACCAACGCGGCGGCGCTGTCGTGGTAGAAGGCCGATAGTCCGAGAACGATCACGGGCGTCCACTACTTACTTGCACGATTTCGCGTACCATACGATCGCGTTACCCGTTCCCTCGGCAGGAGGGGACGCGCGGGCGATGGGGACCCATCGTCAAGCGTTCCCGACGCCCCGGGGGGCCACCGGGGGGTGTCCCCCCGACACCGTATGCGGGGGGCGCCCCCGCGACCCCCGAG